>JAUWTC010000118.1 GCA_030609785.1 Holophagae bacterium | reverse complement strand
GTCACCAACCATGATGGACGAACCGTCCTTTGAAAAAGCAACCGAATTCGGCCGAGAATCGTCAGGAAGATCGAGAACACGGGAGAGGCCACCCTCAAAATCGCTGAGCACGACGACACCGAACCAGGTGTCCGCAACTGCAACCGTGCCACCACGAACCGCTAGCGCCACGGGACGACCCAGCCGTTGACCCTCATCTTCACCCTCCGCCCCCGCTACCGTCTGGAGGAATCTGGAAAATCCTCCGACCTCGAGTTCCGAAAACTCTCCGCCCCAGTGGATGACCGCAGGCGAAGCGATGCCTTTGGGCGGCCACTGGAGGTCGGCCTCATCGGGCATCGATCCAGTGACACATGCCAGGGCCCCTGCCGCCAGCAACATCAGTGAACACATCCGATATTTCATCACTGCAACCTCTCTCCGAAGTGCATACCAAACCACCGCCTGAAGCCGACCCAGATCCTCTCGTTCTGATAGGGCTCGTTTCCATTGTAGGCCGTGGTGTCCCGCCGCCAACGGGTGAAGAACATCAGCTTTCCGTAACGGAGCTCGACCCCTGCTTCATTCAACCGGTACTCCGAAGCAATGACGGGATCCGTGCTGTCCTCGGAGCGATGCCGTAGATAACACCTGAGCCACCACCTGGGCTGCCACGCGAGATTGGTCTCTAGGCTCTCCCGCGTCCGGGGCAGATCGCCCCCCGTTACGTCGAAGGAAGAGAACGCCGTCTTGAACGAAAGGGCCCGCCAATCGAGACCAAGACGGGCGATGGCCTCGCTTTCGTCAGCCTCAGTGCTCTGAAAGACCCTCGTTCTCGTCCGGTACTCCCCCGCCCCCTCCATGTGGAACCTCGGCGAAAATGCATGGGCCACCGTGAAGCGTGCCCAGGAGTGTTCCTTCTCCAACCCGGCCAGAAGGCTCCCGCCCCCGGCGCCCCCCCCGGGGCCCAAGGGAACAATCGACAAATTATTGCGGAGAACCTCGGCGTCCAACACCACATTAGACGCCCCGTGATACCACCGAATCGAGCCGTAGATCGAGCCGCCAAATCTGGAATCGGCGTCGTCGTTCTCCACGGGGCGACCGGTGTAGGTCACACGAGGCGTCACCGCAAAATGGAGGGTGTCCTTCGAACGGCTCCAGGGCAAGCCCAGCAGTACCGCGGGCTGTCGAATGTCCAACCCGTCGGAATTTTCTCCAACAAGATAGGAGGCCTCCGCCTCCAACGAGAACTCCTTCGACAAAGGACGGTAGAGACCGGCGGCCAGCTGATCATTGATAGCCGTTTCATCGCCGAATCCAGCGTCCTGGTGATCCAGGCGAATGGTGAGCCTTCCGCCGCTGTCGAGTTGCCTTGTGAAGACCGATCGGGAAATCAGCGAGGTCGTTGAAGGGTTCTCCCGACCGTCAACGGTCGTGGTTGAACTGCTTGCCTGCAGCAGGGTGAAGAAACTGTTGTTTCCACCCCTGTTGTAGTCCAGGGTCAAATGGCCCAAATCGTAATCATTGAGGACACGACCACCGGAGTAGCTGCGTTCCTCGACTCGTGCCTCCAGAGCCGCGGCGAACCGCCCCTTGCGCCATCGACTCTCCAGGAAATTCACCGTTTGCTCTTCATCCCTGTATGTCGTCGGGTCATCGGCCTCAAAGAGGGACTCGTAGTGACGCACCATCACGTTGGGAAAATCCCTCGGCCGAAACCGCACAGTGGCGCCGTTGGAGGTTCTTGTACCGGCAACCGCTCCGGTTGCGGCCCCGCTCGTCTCCGTCGTCTGCCGGGCCGCCATTGCCTCAATCGAGAACAGTCTATTGGAGAACGCTCTGATGTTACCGCTATAACCGATCGGACGATTGGTCCCAGTCTCGCCGCCAGCCGGATCGAAACGGAAGAGGGCGCCATGGACTCCCAATTGAAACGTCAGGAAGCGCGGGTCCAGCACGTGGCCGGAAAGCACCAGATCGATGGCCGCCCGAAGGGTCTCCTGCTCGGCGGTCAAGGACTGAGGGCCTCTGGTTTCCTGCCAGTATTCCGCACCGAGACCGAGGTCAAGTTGCACACCGATCCCCGCCTCGGCAAGACCGGCCCCAACAAGAAGAACGGCAGTCGTTATTCGGGCTGTTCTACCCATTCCCCTATTTCGATCTGTGCACCTTCCAACAGCCCTGTTTCGAATATTCTAAGCCCTTCGGCACGTCCCTCGCGCTCAAGAGACGCGGCAACCGCTTCCTGCACCTCTTCGAATGGCAGCAATCGGCCCGCTCTGGCCTCAATGACCTTGAAGATGTGGAAGCCGAAGAGGCTTTTTTCCGGCCCGACGACCTTTCCGACGGGCGCGGAAAAGACCGCATCGTCCAACCCGCCGACCAGAGTCCCCCGATGGACGAAACCGAGATCGCCCACCTGATCCCGATACTTAGGCGGAAGACCCTTGGCAGCTTGTTCGACAAGATCCACGAGTGGTATCCCGGAACGGGCTTCTTCAAGGATCTGAGCGGCCCGCTTCTGAGCCTTCTCACGCTCTGCCGCGCTCGCGCCGGGGCTGATATAGAGCAGAAGGTGAATGACATGCCGGCTTTCGGGCATCGTGTAGTCCGCCTTGTGATTGAGGTAGTGGAAGACCACGTCTTCCACTGAAGGCACCTCTACCCGATTCTGAATCAAGCGATCAACGGCTTCTGCCACGGCGTCCCGCTCAAAGGAGCGGCGAAAAGCTTCGTCTGTAATGCCCTTCTTCTCGAGGGCATCTAGATAAGCAGCCCCACTTTCGAATCGGTCGCGAACCTCCCGCCAGGCAACATCAATCTGGCCCCGGTCCACCTGGATTTCCCGCGCTTTTGCCCGCTGCCTCTTGAGTTCCTTGAGTACCAACGCGCTCAACGATTCCTGGCGGAATTCCCGCATTCGGTCGGGTGGGATGCGCCGATGAAACATCGAACTAGTCACCCGCTGTGCCAACTCCCGTTCGACCTCCCAAACCTCCAGCGAAACACCATTGACGACAGCAGCGGGAGGTTGAGCCGGGGGGGCGGCCATGACACCCGCCGACGCAAGACCCAAGAGCACGAGAAGCGAGGAAAACATCAAACCTCCAGTTGACGATAGTTTATGTCAAAAAAAGGGGGACACCAACGTGCCCCCCAAATTTTCTTGAAAAATCTTACATCACTTATTGTGGCAGGTCAGACACAAGGCACTTGCGGTATTGGCTTTGAGCAACAGGAAATCCTCGCCGGCAGCGTCATGAACATCATGGCAGGAGGCACATTCCATTTTGTCAGCAAACAGCATGTCCTCAGCAATCGTTCCACCCAATCCGGAAGCGGCCGTGGTGGCATTGAGCCCAGGATCTAATGTTACCAGGGCAGCGTTATAGGTGAAGCTGACTGGATGGTCCTCGGCCAGCGAGGTCCCAAGCAGAGCGTTGCCGGTAATGAAGTTCGTGCCAGTAGTCACACCACCGAAATTCTCCAGTGCGATCGTACCGTCATGGCAGGAGAGGCACAGAAGGGAAGCCCCGGCAGGCTGAGTGAGGTCTGTCGCATCCAGCGTAGAACTGCCGTAAAGGGTAAAGGTGGCGGCAGTGACTTGGTGATTCCAAAGAGGCTCGTACGTTGAGGGATCCATCGCATTGTGAGGCGTGTGACAGGGCTGGCAAATCTCTCCGCCCGGGTTCCACGCAACAATGCCCGAAAAGTCGTGGCCGGAACCGGTGATTCCTTGCGCAAACCCTGTCCCGGAAATTAGCAATACGGCGGCGGCTACGATCAGAACTCTTTTCATTTTCTGCCTCCTGTTGTGCCCTGAGGGGCTGTTTTCCTCGTTCATCCGGCGACCGAACGACCGGCGCGCCCATCCTCGAGTCAAACCTATTGCATGGTCTGTGCCAATTCTTGGGGAGGACAAAAATCAACCATCATGGGGAATTTCTACCTCATCACCTGCCTGTGGCCCCGGCCGATGAGGAAAAACGCTCGGTGCCGTCGGATCGAGGGGGAATATTCCCCAGTTCTACTCTGCCGGATTCGGGGCGCCGAGAAACCGGAAAGACTGCACACGGCCGTTCAGGGTGTCAGCCACGACCAGGAGGTCGCCCCTAAGGGCTATCCCGCTCGGTAGAGAAAATTGCGTCGGCCCTTCACCCGGGCCTCCAAACCACATCAGCAATTCACCATCCATGTTGAACATCTGAACCAACTGGAAGGCGCCGTCTACCTCGAAGATGACGCCGCTACCGGCGATTGCCGCAAGCCCACGGGGCCTGTTCAGATTCCCGGACAGATCGCCCGCCTCACCAAATGCCATCTCGAAATCACCATCGGGGCCGTACACCTGAATCCGGAAATTGAGGTAATCGGAGATATACAGGTACCCGTCCTCATCGAACGCGACCGCGTAGGGATGATTGAACGCTCGTTCAGGGTCGTCCTGCGGGTTCTCGTTGAGGACAAAAAGCTTCTCACCGTTGGACGTACTCAGCACGATGACCTTGTTGCCCCGGGTATCACAGACAGCTAGCCTGTCGCCCTTAGCGGAGATCGCAAGTGCAGTCGGTCGAACGAAGGTCTGCTTGCCGCCCCAAGCGGTCCGGAATGACCCATCCGCTTCGTAAACGTAGACCGCCTGGGCCTGGGCATCGGAGACGTACAACGTGCCGTCAGCCGCTACAGCCACCCCAATCGGCTCCTGCAGCGGCCCGGCTCCGGTCCCTTTGAAAAGCTCAAAGGTCTTTTTCTCTTGGTCAATGACTACAACGCCGCGTAGGCGCTGGTCGACGACGTAGAGCACATCACGTGGGCCGATGGCCACGGCGGTGGGGGCGATCAGTTGGGGTTCCCTTTCCTCTTCACCAACCAGGAATTTTAAAAAGCTTTTCTTCTTGCCGGTGACGTCGGTGGCCTTTTTGATTTCTCCCAGGTACTCGATGACCGGCGTCGCCGGAGGTGGCGGGAAGACGATGCGCTCGGGCTTGGGTTCCTCTTTCTTCTTCGCCGTTGCCGGCATGGCAACAATCAGGGCAAGGAACAGGGTGAAAACGTATGCCGTAGTTCGGGAAAT
The DNA here is from genome assembly GCA_030609785.1 of Holophagae bacterium. Taxonomy (GTDB): domain Bacteria; phylum Acidobacteriota; class Thermoanaerobaculia; order Thermoanaerobaculales; family Sulfomarinibacteraceae; genus DAOWGJ01. The sequence continues at coordinate 2,373 of JAUWTC010000118.1, read as the reverse complement.
CCTACAAAACATCAATGCCTCCGGGCAGCAGTCTATTTGGGGTGGCAGTCCATGCAGAGTTCGAATGAGGTCTTCGCGCCGAAGGCGAAGAGCTCTTTCGAACCTGCGGTGTGGGGGACATGGCAGGAGAGACAGGATATTTGACCGAATGATTTCGGCACCTTGGACCGCCCCTCGCCGGTCGGCCAGCCGGACACAGGGTGATTGGGGATCGGATGGTTCTTCGACTGGGTCGAATCGAGATCGACCAGTTTGAGCTGTTTGACCTTGGAAGGCGGAACGACGAGGCCACCGGGCAATTCCAAGACCCCATCGGCGTCCGCCTTGACCGTGCCGGAGAGATGGCAACCGGTACACAACCCATTGCCTGCTTCTTTGAGCAGGTGATCGTTCTTTCCACCATGGGGGGCATGACAGCTCTGGCACCCGAACCAGTCGATGACACCGTGGCTGATCTCTTCCGGCCCCGGCGCCTGGTCCTCGTGGCAGGTCGTACACACGGTGCCGCCCGGGCTGCGCAGCAGGGTGGGCTGCGACGAGGCGTGGGGGTTGTGGCAGTCGACGCACTCGCCCATCTCGATGGCATCGTGGGGCACTGCGGCCGCCGCGATCTCTTCTTCGATGTCCGAGTGGCAGGCGAAGCAGAGGCCCTTGCCGCCATCCTCCATGATGGCGCCTGCCGAACCCTCGTGGCAGGTCTCGCAGTCGTCGATGAAGGGGGCGTGGATCGAGCCGTCGGCAAGGAGGTGTTCTTCGCTCGAGCCGTGCGGATCGTGGCAGCCGACGCAGGACACGGAATCGAGGTCCGCCCCGAGGTGTTTGGCGCGCAGGTCTTCATCCTCAGCGTCATGGCACATCAGGCAGAGGTTGGTCGCCTCGTCGAGCAGTTGGAAGGGTTCGTCGGAGCGGTGGGGATCATGGCAGCCATCGCAGCCGTCCTCCACCGCAGCGTGGGCGCCGTCGCCCTCGACCTTGGCTTTGATGTCCTCGTGGCAGCTGAAACACAGGGCACTGCCCTCGCCAAGCAACATCTTCGGTTGGTCCGCCATGTGTGGGTTGTGACATCCGATGCAGTCCCCATTTGAGACGGCCGTGTGCACGCTGCCCGTCGAGAATTCCTCTTCCAAATCGCTGTGGCAGGCGTAGCAGAGCGTGGCCCCTTCGAGACGGAGCCTGATCTTGGTGCCGCGGCCGACGCGGTGACAGCCCTCGCAGGAACCGTCAGCGAAGGGAGCGTGGACTACGTTACCAATGAGCATGCCGGCGGCGGACGAACCGTGCGGGTTGTGGCAACTGGTACAGCTTGCCCGAGACACCGGGACCGCGTGAGACGTCTTGAGATCGTCGGCGTCATGACACTCAAGGCAGAGGTCCTTGCCGGCAGCGATCAACAGGTGCTCGTTTTCTCCAGCATGAGGCTGATGGCAGGTCAAACAAGAATCCGTGACCGGGGCATGCGGAGCTTCGAGGTCGCCCGCCGCGGCGGCTTCCATCCCGTCATGACACATGACGCAGAGGTCAGGTTCGGGGGCGGAGAGTTCGACGGTGGTTCCTTCTTTGGTGACAGAGACGTCGTGGCAGGAGGTGCAGTCGTCTTCGACCGGAGCGTGAATGACCTTGGCGCCGCGGGTCAGCTTGGCGTGGCACATCGAGCACTTGGAGGCATTGACGCTGACCAGGCGGGGGTGGTCCGCTGCCTGAGCAAAGCCAGCTGAGCCGAGAGCCAGGATTACGGCTGCGGCTGCTGCCCCAAAGCGCGTCATGATGTGGGCGAATTTCCCCATGCGTGGCCTCCAATTATCGCCGCGTTTAATCAATCGAGCGCGGCGGCCTGCGGCCCCGCATTATACGCGGGATCGCGGGGCAGGGTTGGAGCAAGTTTTGTTCCCAGGGGAAGGTAGAGGACAAAACGCAGGAAGACAGAAGGCAATTGAACCGCGAAGACGCGAAGAGCGCAAAGGGAAGAAAAGCAAAGGGATTATTAAAGAGGGGGCGCACTAAGGCTGGGATGCTTCGAGATAGGAAGGGCACGATGCAGGTACGGTGCCCGCACTGCATCCTTCGGATGCGGAACCTAACGGTTCCTCAGGCCTTCGGCCGGCGTGCCGGTTCCTACCTGCGCTCCGGAAGACTGCCTCGGAGTATGGCTTGATGCTCGGAAACACGGTGGGAGCGCACGACTCCGTTCGTGCATCGTGACGTTGGGAAACACCGGGTTTTCGTAGGGCACGATGCAGGTACGGAGACCTGCGCTCCGGGCGGGCCGCCAGGTCGGCGCAGGGATTCGGTGTACGAAGGAGGACATTTCTCTCGCAAAGATCGCAAAGGGAAGACAGGGTTATATATTTCTTCATCTTTGCGCGCTTTGCGATC
>JAUWTC010000007.1 GCA_030609785.1 Holophagae bacterium | reverse complement strand
GCATCCCCCGTCGACTGATCGACGACAGAGGCCCAAGCGGACACTGTGGAGTCGGTTTCTACCACCGCGAAGGCGTCCACATTCGTTTGCGGGGCGCCCGCCGCCTGGAGGATGCAGTCAACCCTTTGGATCGAAAACGGCTGAACCTCGAGTTCGAGGGGTTGGCCGATGAGAGTTCCCGTTGCTGCATCGAAGACCTTGAGAGTTGCTTCCGCTGCAACACCGGCATTCTCGGACAGGCCGACGTTGGTTCTGAAGTCAGGCCCGCCGGAGATGTAAGGGAGAACCAGGCGGGTACTGCTCGAGGCCGTGACGCCGTGTTCGAACTGACCGAAGGCCCCTCCGGACGCCGCTTGCGTTGCGATGGTTCCTCCCGCGATCAGGGGCATGGCTGAGGTATCAATCAGAATCTGGCCGGCGCCGGAGTTCAGTCCGAACGTGTTGCCGATGACGTCGTCCAGGTTGACCTGAGCGCCTGCCGGGATGAACAGGGGCCGCCGGAGGTGTTCCTCGGTTCCGTTTGCCCCCTCCTGCACCAGAAAGAGGTGCCCCTGGATCGGGGTGAAGGAGGACGGGTTGAAGATCTGAAGGTCTGTGGTCCACCGTGTGCCCGCCGCTCCGGGACCGCGTGCGGCAACCGGCAGATAGGTCATCTGTGGTGATCTGGCTTCAGCCGGCGGCGTAAGGTCTTTGATCAACAGGCTCCAGCTCTCGATCTGGGCGGCATGAGGTTCGGACAGGCGATCCTCAACAATCAGCTCCCATGTGCCGTGGCGCTCGGTCCCGATGAAGGCATTGAGACTTTCGACCGGTTTGAGATCGATGGGGAAGGTCCCGATCAGACCATTCTCCGAGAGGGAGGGCACGGTCTCGTCCCAGATCAAGACGTCATGACCCTCGGGGCCAAAAAGTCGAATATGGAGTTCCTCAGGGAGGGGGTGGGTGATTCTCAGGGTCAGTTGGAGGGACCCAACGGGGCCGCGTGAGTCCACAATCGTCTTGGAGGTCAAAGGGCCGGACCCGGGAAGAGGCAGGTCGGTGTTCAGGGCATCTCCCAGGTACAGTCCCTCGGGGTAGATCGCAGCGGTCAAGTCGGTCAACGGGAGGGTTCGGTGGTTCCCGGGATCAGTCACAAGGGTGCTGGAAATCCTCAGGATGTGGCGCATGTGGGCTGGTGGGGCGTCGGGGTGGGCCAGTTCGAGGACGGCAAGGCCCCCGGTGACGTAGGGAGCTGCCCCCGAAGTTCCGCCAAAGGCCGTCGTCTGCCCCCCTGCCTCCGCGACCCGAAGATATTCGGAGGGAGCCAACAGGTCCAACATGAGCCCTGAATTGCTGTAGCAGGTGGGCTGTCCGACCTTTTTTCCCTCGTCGCTGCAAATGCGTGTGCAATCGGCGTTGAGGCAGAAGAGGGACCCCGTCGCCGAGGGATTCTGGTCCCATACCGATCCGACAGCCAGGACATTTTCGATGCAGGCCGGCGAAGTAATACCGTTGCTCAGGCCCTGGTTCCCCGCGCTGGCAACGACGGTGATGCCGACAGATGACGCCGCATCGACGGCTGCTGCCATGGCCGGGTTGTCGCTGTCGCAGGGGCCGGACCACGATCCACCGCCGCTCGAAATATTGATGGCCACAAGGTGGAAATCGTCCCCCTCGCGGTGGAGGATGGCATCTTCAATTGCGGCGATAACTGCGCTTTCTCTCAAAGCCAGGCAGTCGTCGTCCGAAGCGGCCTTGTACGCAAAAATCCGGGCTTCGGGAGCGACTCCGCCCGCAAACTGTCTTCCGGGGCTCCAATGGACCGAGACCCCCGCGGCGATAGAGGCGACGGCAGTCCCGTGCCCTGAGCAGTCCGAAGGGTCGTCGTCGCCATCGGCGGTGTCGAGCCCCCACACGACCTTGGGGTTGGGGATCTCGCCGCCTCCCAGAGCGGGGTGCAGCGCATCGATGCCGGTGTCGATGATGGCGACTGCCGTCCCCGTACCGCTGAACCCGTAGGTATGGAGCACGTTCGCTCCGATCAACTCCAGGCCTTCTGCGGTGTGGAGAGGCCACCGGTCGTCCATTTCGACGGAGAGAATGCCCGGCAAGGACAGTAACTGCTCGAGCCCCTCGGACGTCAGGTCGGCGGCGAATGACGGCTGAAGCCTGAAGGGGCGGATTTTCGAAATGCCTCCAGCGCTTTCGAGGCGGTCGAGGGTTGGCTGGAGGAGTCCGGGCGTTGCCGCTGCCATTGCCTCCGGCGACATTTGGTTGCCGCCGTCCGGATCGAGGCGCACGATCACCGCGACAGGAGTGTCGCCTTCAAAGGCGTGTGCCGCAAGTGCGGGGTCCAGGCTGGGGTCATGGGTTCGACCGGTCGCAACCGTAGCGGCCGCCGTTCCCGCCAGGCCTACCACCAAGGCAGCCACCAAAACCAAAGCCGGATCTCTCCTCAACATAAATATTTCCGACTTTCCAGTGTACTGCCCGGAGTGGTGATGATCAACACCGGTTCAGAGACAGGATGTGATCCGGGTTACCATCAGCACATGAAAGTTGTGTTTTTTGGAACTCCGGACTTTGCAGTTCCCTCCCTGGATCATCTGGTCGAGAGTGATCATCAGGTAGTTCTTGTCGTCACCCGCCCGGACAAGCCGATCGGCCGGAAGAAGGTCCTGACGCCTCCTCCGGTGGCGGAGTGCGGCAGGCGGCACGGCATCGAGGTGTGGCAGCCCAAGACTCTCAAGAGTTCGGCGGTCGCGGACAGGATCCGTGAGTCTGGGGCTGAGGTTGCGGCGGTGGTGGCCTACGGACGGATCATCCCCCTGGATTGTCTGAATGCCGTTCCCCGGGGCATGGTCAACGTCCATCCCAGTTTGCTGCCGAGGCACCGAGGGCCGTCGCCGATACAATGGGCCTTGGTCAGTGGGGATCGGAGGACCGGCGTGTCAACCATGCTCCTCGAAGAGGATCAGGACACGGGCCCGATCCTGCTCCAAGAGGCGGTTGAAATTGATCCTCGCGAGACCGCCGAGGAGCTGACGCCCCGTCTGGCTTTGATCGGCGCCCACCTGTTGGTCAGGACCCTGGACGAGATGGGAGAGGGCGCCCTCGAACCTCGGCCGCAACCGGAAGACGGCGTCACGGAGACCCCGATGCTCAGGCGGGAATTTGCGAAAATCGACTGGTCCCGTCCTGCACGGATGCTGGTCAATCGTCTTCGCGGTTTCACCCCCTGGCCCGGGCTCTACACGATCTTCAGAAAGGACCGGCTCAAGATCTTCGGACTTGAGGTGGCGGAAACCCCGCCGGGTTCCGAACTGCCCGGGCAGATCCTGTCGGCCGACGGGACCGGCATCGTCGTCCGTTGCGGGAAGCAAACCGCCGCCCGGATCACCGAGGTCCAGCGCGAGGGCCGTCGGCGGATGCCGGTCGATGCTTTCCTGATCGGTGAGCGAGTGGGTCGCGGTGAGCACCTCGGCTGATCGTCTGAGAGCGGCCGCACTGCTCGTGCGAGTCGAGGACGGCGCTTTCGCCTCTCGCCTTCTCGGCGACGTTTCGGCGCCGGGCGTGCGTGCTCGTGTGCTGGGCGCCCTGCGGCTCCTGCGCCCATTGGACGGTGCGATAGAGGCGGCGTCCCGCCGGAAGCCGACGAGCCTCGACCCGGAGGTCAGGGCCGCTCTTCGGGTCGGTCTGTATGAAATCAAGGGATTGGGGATTCCGGCGGCGGTCGCCGGCGACGGCGCCGTTCGGCTCATCCGGCGCATGGGCAGGCCCAAGGCGTCAGGACTGGTCAATGCTGTCATGCGCCGAGCCCCGGGACACTGGGATCGCCTGGTCCGGGAAGGCGATGATGCCTTTCGGAACTCCCATCCCGACTGGCTGTGGCGGCTATGGGCTCGGGCCTTCGGCCAGGACGCAGCCGAATCGGCGATGTCCGCGGCTCAGCATCCGGCTCCGCTGTGGGTCTGGTTTACAGACGTCGATGCCGCCGACCGGTTGACTGGTGAAGGTATCGAGTTGCACCAACACCCGTGGATGCCGGGGGCGTGGCGTGCCGTCGGCAGCGATCTTGTCGGATCACTCCGAAGTGGCGATGCCTATGCCCAGGATCCGGCGTCTCAGCTGGTGGCCTGGCTGACGGCGGCACTGAATCCCGGCGGCGGCGAGGTCATCGACCTCTGTGCAGCCCCGGGGGGGAAGACTGCAAGGATCGTCAGGGATGGGGCGTGGGCAGCGGCAGTTGCCGCCGACCTCAGCCTGGGGCGTTTACACCGGGCCGGCCGAGTGTTCGAGACCTGCCGTGGGCGGGTCTTTCGGGTTGTCCAGGATGCGGCCCGGCCGGCGGTCGTCAGGGCACGATGGGCCGCTGTCGTCCTCGATGCGCCTTGTACCGGCACAGGGACCCTGCGCCGCCATCCGGAACTGCGGTACCGTCTTCGACCTGAGGATGTCGGCGACCGGGCCGCCCTGCAGGCCAAGTTGCTGGGGGGTGCGCTCGATCTGGTGGCGCCGGGCGGGCTTCTTCTCTACAGCACCTGCAGTGTCGAACCTGAGGAGAACGAGGACCACTTCGATCGACCGCCGACGGGTTTCGAGGTGGTGGATCTTGCACCGAGCCTGCCGGAGGGGACGCCGGCAACCGGGACATCCGCAGGCGGTATTCGACTGCTGCCTCAGGAGTCGTGCGACGGATTCACCGTCCATGTGCTGAGGCGGGTGGGGGTATGATCGATCTGTTTGGTGGTCAGGAATTCGAAAGGAGATGAGGAATGACACTTGAATTGGTTCGTGACGCTCTTGGTTGGTGTGGGGTCTTGAATATTGGGATGCTGCTTTTCTGGTGGTTATTTTTCGTCTTTGGCCACGATCTCATGTATCGCATGCATGGGAAGTGGTTCAAGCTGTCGGTTGAGAAATTCGATGCTGTGCATTACCAGGGAATGCTGTTTTTCAAGGCTGGTATCTTCCGGTTGTGTATTGTCCCGTACCTGGCATTGCGTATTGTGGGGTAGGGACCCGTTCCGCCGTTGGCGGAATGGGCTGGGGACCCGTTCCGCCGTTGGGGGAATGGGCTGGGGACCCGTTCCGCCGTTGGGGGAATGGGCTTGCGCATCGGCGGCCGCAGCAGATCACTGGTGAGAAGTACGGGTTAGTCCGACGACCTCGGCCAGAGCGGCGAGGTGAGCTCGGATGATGGCCCGGATCTGTGTTCGGGCCGAGCGGCCGTGGCGGAGGAACAGCCTGAGGACGCGGGCGACGTTGTAGAGGGTGTGAACCGCTCCCAGGTAGAGCTGGTAGGCGCGGGGTCTGAAGGGGCGGAGCCGGGTCCGCGTGATCTGCTCGAGATAGAGGGCTGATCGGTGGCTGGAACCGGTGGTCTCCCCCAGGTCGTGGAGGCAGGTCATCCCAGGTTCGAAGAGTAGACGCCTCCCATTTCTCCGGAGCCTGAGGCAGAGGTCAATGTCTTCGTTGTAGAGAAAGTAGCTGGTGTCGAAGCCGTCGATTTCAAACCAGGCGTCGGCTTTGACGGCGATTGCGGTTCCCGGGACGAAGCCGACCTCCCGGCGTCTGGAAGCGTCGGCTTTCGAGTGGCTCTGCCGAACTGTGCCGGTCAGCCGCCGGATGACCCCCCCGGCGTACCAGAGGGTCGGCTGATCGAAACCGACAAGTATTGGACCGCCGACCGCTCCGACATCTTGGGGTTCGAGGGCCTCGGCCGCGGCATCGAGAAAACCGGGGTTGATTACAAGATCATTGTTCATGACGACGAAGCCGAGACAGTCGGCCTTCGTCCTCAAGGCGGCGACGCCGACGTTGGCGCCGCCCCCGAATCCGGGGTTGTCAGGGCGGTGTACCAGGGTCGTGGAGTTGCCGAATTCCTCTGGCTTGAGATTGCCGAAATTGTCGACGACGGCGATGTGCCGTTCGACTGCTGAAGGGTCTTCGAGCACGCTTCGCAGACACTGCCGGGTCGGTTCCGCTCGCCCGTAGTGGATGATGACGACGCCCAGAGCCGTCGATTCAAGGTTCATCAGAATCTCCGTTTGAACGTGGGGTTGTGACCGCGACGGCCACCAGGATCAGGACTCCGGCAGCGTGAGCCACAACGGCCGCGTTCACCGACCCAAAAGCGCCCATCGTAGGAATCCAGATCAGATTGAGGCCGATCGAGAGAACCAGGACGGCGCCCACCGCGATCAGCGCCAGGTGCTGGCGGTGCCATGCGGCCAGAATCAGCCCGAGGAACGTCATCACGAACTTGGTCGGGAGCACCCAGACCAGGCGGGAGAGCAGGACGGCAGTGGGTTCAAAGTCAGAGCCGAAGGCCAGAAGGACCAGGGGCTCTCTCACGGCGTTGATCGCCACTGCCAAGCCAGAGCCCAGGGCTCCACCGAGGAGGACGGCAACCGCTACCGCCTGGAGCGGTGATCGGCCTTCGGCCGCCCAACGAGACAGGGTGGGGTAGAAGGCAACGGCCAGGAGTGTCGGCAGAGCGACGATGCCCCATATCGGCGCCCCCGCAGCCCCGAAGTAGCCGATCTCCTGGTGGGAAACCTCAAACGCCGCCAGCAAAAAGGTGTCGGCTCGCGCCAGCAGTTGGCTTGCGACTGCAAGGGCGAGAAAGGGCAGGCCTTCGTGCCGAAAATACCGCCAGACGGGGGGGGCCGGAGTGTGTTGCTCCGGGCCGGCTTTAGCGGTCGATCGATTGAGATCGCGTGAGCGGGTGGACAGCCAGATCAATGCGGTGCCGGCGCCGACACTGAAGACCACTCCGGTGGTCCAGACGGGGAGGCCGGCCCAACCGACTGCGGCGAGCCCGGGCAGAACCACCAGGACTTCGAGGCCGCGGGCTCGAACTTCCATGTCCATGCGGTCAAGGCCCTTGAAGGCCGAACCGTGGGTGACGAGGAGGGTCCTCAGCAGTGCGTAGGGCACGAATGCCAGCAGGGCAAGGCGAAGGTCCCGTTCGTGAACCAGCAGGGCTCCGACGACGAGCGCCGGAAGGACCCACCGTCCCAGCCGGTCCTGGACGGTCCTGGCGGCGTCCAGCAGCGTTCCGGCCCGTTCGGGGGCAGCCGCCACCTCGCGGATGACGACCTCCTGCTGACCGGCGGCCAGGACCATCACCGCCAGAATGGCGGCGGCGAAGGCAATTGAAAACACGCCCATTCCCTCAGGCCCCGCAGAACGGGCAACGATGATCGCGGCCAGGAAGAGGGCGCCCTTGACCGCACCCTCACCAACCGCAAGCCACACCGCGTTTCGCGCTACCCGACGTACCGTCTCCGACATCGGTAGATCATAGCGGGGTCAGGGAGAAGGGTGAAGGGTGAAGACGGAAGGATGAAGGATGAAGCAAAGGGTCTAAGGACTCAGCCCCGGACGCTGCCGCGGTTCTTGCCCCTGGATGCAACGGGGGTCGAAACGCCTCACGCCACCAGGAGCAACACCCGACACGTCCGGTTTGGAGGTATTGAGTTCTCTCGGGTTTGTGGGTCTGCGTATTTCGCGCCGCAGAAGACCACTGCCGAAAAGCCCGGGTTAGAATCGGACGATGTTGCACATATCGTTCTCGAACGACTTCGATCAGGCGAGGCCAAACACCCCATGACGACGGTCACGATCGACGGCGCCTGTTTGTTGCCGCCCCGAGCGGGGATTGCCCGCTACCTCGAAGGACTCCTGGCAGGGTTACGGCACGTCAGCGCCGACGATTTGGATGTGGAGATTCTGCAGCCGGAAACCAGGCGGCGAACGGTGCGCTGGGTCCTGTGGGATCTCCAAAGAGCTTCTTCGAAGTTCGACCTCCTCCATTTGCCGTTCTACTACCCGCCGCTCAGCGCTCGATGCCCGGTCGTGTGTGCCATTCACGACGTCCTGGTCCTGGAACATCCGGAGTGGTTTCCTCGGCCCTGGGCTGATGTCACGGCCCGGTTGATCAGACATGGCGCTCGTCGCGCCGAGGCGATCGTCACGGCCTCACAGCACGTCGCAGAGAAAATCGAGGCCTTGTGTCGCGTTCCACGGAACCGGATCGAGGTCATGCCCTACGGAGTGGACTTCCGGGTCTTTGGCGCACCGCCTCAGGGGGAGATCGACGCGATTCTGGCCCACTTCGGCATTGAAGCTCCGTTCGTCATGCAGATGGGATCGTTCGAACGGCGGCGGGGGCTCGACCTGACCCTGGAGGCCGTCCGCGAAATTCAGATTGAGACGCCCGCCATGACCCTGGTGCTGGTCGGCGAGGCTCGGGACCGGGTCGAGGACCTCGCGGATCCGCCGCCATGGGTCCGATTTCTGGGGCGGGTGGATGACGCCTTCCTTCCGGCGCTGTTCGCTGGAGCTGCCGCTGTGATTTCACCTTCGAGGGATGAGGGATTCGACCTGCCCCTGCTCGAGGCCCTGGCTTGCGGCGGGGCGGTGGTTGCATCGGACATTGAAGTCCACCGGGAGCACTTCGAACCAGCGGTTGTGCTGTTCGAAAGCGGACGGGCGGACGCACTGGCGGAGGGCATTCGAAAGGTCCTCGACAGCGGGCGGAGCGAGGCCCTGAGGCATGGGGCTGTGGAGCACGCCGGGCACTTTTCCTGGTCGACTGTGGCCGAGCGTCACCTGAATCTCTGGCGAAGGCTGGTGAATAATGCGGGTTAAGCCACTGAGACTGGACATCGCGGTCGCCGCGGTCGTTCTGATGCCCTTTGTGACTGTCGGCCTGGGCTTTCGGTCGTCGCTGGTGGTTCAGGCGGTCGGCATCCTGGCCGTCGTCATGGCAACGCTTCCGGCTCTCGGGACCGTCGAAGGCCGGCGCCGCGTGATGGCAGCCCCTCGCCCCGTGATTCTTGGCGTGATCGCGGTTGCCCTTGCGACGGTCGGGGGTGCGGCGGTGGGCCTGATTCGAGGGCATGCACCAACCCAGATAGTCGGTCAGGCGCTGTCGATGGGGTTGCTGCCGTTGGCCGCCATCGGTGGCTTGGCCGCCTGGCAGGGGCCTGCGGAGAGACGATGGAAGGCCGGCCTCCTGTCGGCAATAACGCTGGGTTGTTGGATACAGCTGCTGTGGGGCGCCGCGGAGATCGCCATCCTCGGGGAGCCTTCACGGTTGTTTCTACCCAACTCGGTTTCGGTGATCGGTCCGGCGTTGATGGGGCTGTGTTTTTCTCTGGTATCGGTTCGTGATTCCCTTCGTTGGATGCGGCGATTGGCATGGCTGGCGACGGTCTCGATTCTGCTGGTGATCCTCGGTTCGAGTCTCCGCAGTCTGTGGATTCTCACACCGGCCGCCGTTGTCGGTCTGGTTGTCGTCTGGAGGGGGGTGCGCAGCCGGGAAACGCTGATCGCCCTGGTTTCGGTCGTCCTGATAGGGGCCGGGATGGCAGGCGCTGTGTGGCAACTGGAAGACTGGGTCGGCACAGACATGCCGGATGCTCTTCAGCGGACGCCGTGTTCCCTCTTTCCCGGGGCCGGAAACTGTCTCTCCGGCAGTCTCGTCTATCTTCCCGACAGGGCTCGACATTCCCGCTTCGATGCCCCCGTAGATTTGACCGACGCCGAAGCATGGCGCGTGGTGGTTCGCGGTCGAGGGGAGGGGAAGGGGGCGATGGTGGTTGCCCTGCTCTTTTTTGACGACTCGGGGCGCCAGATCGGGAGAATCCCTGTGGCGATCCGGGCTGGGCAGGAGCGAGGTGTTGGAATCGCCGTCGCCACGGTGCCCTCGAGTTGGACCGAGGCGCGTGTGCGACTCTCCAGATGGAAGGGATCGACGGGACAATGGCGTCTCGATGCTGTCGAATGCGCTGTTCTCGAGTCCCCAACCATGGCACGTTTGGCCGGCAAGGCTTTGGCCGTCAAGGAGCGAGTCCTGGGCCTTGCTCGGGCGGTGAAGACCGGTCGGGCCGATGGGGATGTCACCCTGGGTTTTCGCTGGCACGAAAGCACGAAGATCGTCGAGGCGCTGGATGGAGGTTCTTGGGTCGATCGGCTGGTCGGCCGTGGCCTGGGCGCCACCATAACCCTGGATGTCGACGGATTCGACAACCGGGGCCACTGGGTCCACTACGGCGATGTCAACTACATCCACAACTGGTATCTGTTCCTGCTCTTCAAGTTGGGCTTCGTCGGGTCGGTGTTGGTCCTGGGCGCCTTGATCGGTTGGATCGGATGGACCGTTCGGAGCATCGGCCGGGTCGCCGACACCGAGGCCCGGGCCTTCCTGGTGGCGGCGGCCGCCGCATGGGTCGTCTACGCCGTGTGGAGTCTGACAAGTCCCGAAATTCTCGATTTCCGGATGGCGCCGCTGTGGGGTTGGCTGCTGGCGGTGTGCTCGGTGGTTCAGGCGGGCCGCGAAGAAACTCGGTAACGGGCACGGGCACGGGCTCGGGCTCGGGACAAACCCACAGAGGAATTCAGCAATGATTCTGGCTCCGCCTGAAACTTGGGAATGGCGGTAACCGTTCAGTGGTTGTGGGACAAGAGTCGGCATGAAGTACCGAGAGATCGCTATTGCAGCTCTGTGTTTGATTGCAGCCGCCGGACTCCTGGTCGCAGGAGTGGGTGGAGGTTCGACCATTTCGTCTTCGGAGGATAGCCGCATGAGTAACGCCACAAGGCCGACGGATGAGCAACTCAAGGCCGAGTTGGGCGAGATGCAGTACAAGGTCACGCAGTGCTCGGCGACCGAACCTCCGTTCGCCAACGAGTACTGGAATCACAAGGCGCCAGGCATCTACGTCGACGTTGTCTCCGGCGAGCCGTTGTTCTCGAGTCTGGACAAATTTGACTCCGGTTCGGGATGGCCCAGTTTCACCAAGCCGCTGGTGCCGGGAACTGTCGTCGACGTCAAGGATCGCAGTCACGGCATGGTTCGCACCGAGGTCCGATCGAAGGAAGCCGACTCCCACCTGGGGCATGTTTTTGATGACGGCCCCGGCCCGGGTGGACAGCGGTACTGCATCAACTCGGCGTCACTTCGGTTTGTCGCCGCCGAGGACCTCGAGAGCGAGGGTTTCGGTCAATTCGTGCCGGCCTTTGTTGAGGCGGGTGTCATCGAGGTGACGGACGATGACGACGGCGTCGAGGCCGCCAAAGAACCGGGAACCTCCGGTACCGAGGAGGCCATCCTCGCCGCCGGGTGTTTCTGGGGCGTCGAACACCTCTTCCTCGACCTCGAGGGCGTGCTCTCCACCGAGGTCGGCTACATCGGCGGTCACACCAAGAATCCGGGCTATCGCGAGGTGACGACGGGGAAGACCGGACACGCCGAGTCCGTCCGACTGGTCTTCGACCCTTCGAGGGTCTCCTATGCAGAGGTCCTGGACTATTTCTTCAGGCTTCATGACCCGACTACCCGCAACCGCCAACACAACGATATCGGCACCCAATACCGTTCAGCGATCTTCTACCTCTCAGAGGCTCAGCGGGAGTCTGCCGAAAAGGTCAAGGCCGAGGTTGATCGCAGTGGGGTTTTCAAGAATCCGGTCGTGACCGAGATCGTCGAAGCCGGCCCCTTCTGGTCGGCCGAGGAATACCACCAGGATTACCTCGAGAAGAATCCCGGCGGCTATCAATGCCATGTGCTGAGGGATTGAGGGCTACCTGCAGCTGAAATCTCCGACATACTCGTCGTACCATTTTCGTGGCCCGATGAGGTGTTTCTTTTCGTCATCGCCCGAGATTTCGACACCGAGGGAGAGGATGCCGTACTTGATGTAGATGGCGCCTGAGTTGTCGCCCTTTCGCAGACAGAGATTGCCGAGCATTTCGGCGCGCCCCCCCTCAGTGAAAAGGTCTTTGATGTGTGTGCCGCCATCTCCGACAGCGAGGTGGGCGCCGCCCTCGAGGTCGTGAATCGCGAGGATCCGGTCCAACCGATCTGCCGACTTGCGGGTCTTGGAGATCAAGGCCAGGAGGGGTTCCACGTCGAAGGCCTTCAGTGTGAGATCGGTATCCAATTCAAGAGGTTTCGCCAGCCGAAGTGTTCCATTATTGATATCAATGTTGCACCACCAGTCCCGTGGCGGCGTATCGGCAGGGCCCTGCTCTTCAGGCGTACCAACTCCGGCGTTGGCTATCTTGATGCTCGAACCGTCCACCGTGAACATCCTGTCCTTGACGTCGGTGATCGTGACTGGGAAGAGGAGATGCACATCAGCAACGATCTTCCGGTCCTTGATGTCGACCGAGACATCGGTGGTCTTGACTTCGATGGTGCCCCTGCCCGTCCCAGGCCCTGTCGCGACCTCGAGGTGGGACCTGAGGCGACCCTTCCCTGAGAGGATCTCCACCGGTGAGGCGCCCTTGAAATATCGGTTGTAAATCCTGAGGTCCGGCACCTCACTTTCGGGCACGTCGATCGTCACCTCGACCGGGGCCTTGGGTTGCGTCATTTCCGTGAGATTGCCGATGATCCTGGCGCTGAGATTGTGCCCCTCAATGTGTGGGGTATTCGAGTCCAGGAAACCAAGGGCGAAATCATCGAGATCGAAGTCCAGCGTAGTGTCTCCTCGGCCGTCGGCCTCGCGGCCGGTGATCACGACCTTGCCCCTTCCGGTGACCGCATAGTCGAGGTACTCGAAGGCAAAAGCCGAGGTCTGGATATCCAACCGGCTCCCCGGTTCCAGTGCGCCCTTTGAAATGTCCAGGTCTGCTTCGAGGGTTCCGGAGCCTCCCCGGACCTGCATCCATGAGACCGAGCGCAAGAAGGTTCCGATGAACCGAAGGTCAGCAATGTCTCCTGAGGCCTTCAGGCTCGCAGAAATGAAGGGGAAGATCCCTCCCTCACTCCGATCCTCCTTGGTGTGTTTGTCGATGCGGGCCCGGCAATCGAGGTCGAGATCTGTCGCCAGCGCCACTCCCTCGTGGCTGACCTGACCTCCCTCAAGTCTGACCCTAGCTCGCGGGATACCCAGTGGTCCGCGGGCCGTAGTGTCGAGCCCGCCCCCGATCCGGAGGTCCTCTCCTTCAATGTGGAGGTCGAAGAAATCCAGGAAACGAATGTCTCTGACCCCCATGCCGCTCAGTCGGATTCGAAAGCCCGGTTTGGTCTTGCCCGTGGGCGGCATGGTTGTCGGCGCCTGTTCGACCCCGACCTCAACCCCCCGTGCCCGGGGAAGGACGGCGTGGAAGGTCTTGAATGGCAGGGCCAGGATGTTGACGCCGGTGACCGCCCGATCGATCGTGAGATGCCACACGACGTCTTTCGAGTGCTGGCGGATTTCGAGGTCCTGTACATGGACCAGGCCTGGGATGACGGTCCATGCCCGGCCCCAGTGAATCGTGAACCGTTCGGGGTGAGGTGCGATCAGGTTCTGCCCGATCGGTGTCGCCACAAAGAGATTGCCCGCCACGAGGTAGATAGCCCATGCCCATAGCGCAATTCGTATGAGACGGCTTCGTCGCGTGGTGGAATCCATCCTAGGTTTCCTGATTGCAGTAGGCCTCGTCCGCGAGGTAGACGACGCGGCTGCCCGGAGGCACCGACAACTCATCGGGTGGGTTGAGGAGATCCTCGGCATCCCCGGGTCGCCTCAGGCCGATCACCAGGGCGCCGTGCGTGCTCTTGAGGTGAGCAGCAACACGGGCAAAAGTCGCCGGCAGTTCCAGCTCTGGGGGCGCCTCGCTGACGAAGAGGCTGTGGGCCCGTGACGCCGCCATCCGGCCCATGATCGCCGCGGTGCCCGGCGCGACGACCGAGTGCGCCAGGAGGGAGAAGCCCAGGCGGGTCGTCTCGATCACCTCGTCGGCGCCTGCGGTCCGAGCGTGGGCGACGTTCTCGGCATCCAGGATCTCCGCAACGACGTGCATCGGATTGCGCCGCCTGGCGGCGGCGCCGCGCTGCTCGAGGAAGGAACGCAAGGTGAATACCGTCAAAATCGTATGAGCGTCTGCCTGTTGCGGCAGGACCTTTCGGTTGCCGACGACGATCGCCGCCGCAGCGTGGGACAAACGGACCTTGTCCAGCTCACTCTCCTTGGTCGGGTCACCGTTGACCCAGGTGAACTCCAGCGGGACCCCGGCCGGCCTCTCGCCCTGGGCGAACAGCACGACGGTTGGTCCGTGGGCGCCCAACTCCGCCAGGAGGGCGTCGAGCAGCATGCGGGCCCCTGGATCGTAGCCGCAGACGACGACGTGGTTGACATAGGTGCTCATGCGGAATTGCTCCTCTCGAATGCTCAAAACGGCGCGCAACAGGGTCTGGCTGACGATGCCTGCGAACAGGGCCAGGGTGAACATCCCCGAGACCATCAGTACGCCGCCAACCACTCGGCCGATCAGGGTCGCCGGGATGATGTCACCGTAGCCGACCGTAGTGATCGTCACCAGGGCCCACCAGATGCCCTCTCCCAGGCTGCTGATCGTTTGGGTTTCCTTGGCCAGGGGTCCTTCGATCAGAAACAGGGTCAGGCCCCCAAGAACGGTTGCACCGGAGACCATCAGCAGACCGAAGGCGAACATCAGGCGGTTTTCCCGGAATGACAACATCACCGCTTTGAAGGGGTTGGCCCGGCGGAAGATCCTGGGAAAACGAAGCACGCGCAGGAGGCGCAGGGCTCGGAGACCCCGCAGTTGTGGCGCCAGGGCGAGGACCGTGGCCAGATCGATCAGCATCAGGGGGGTCAGGCAATAGCCCAGCCGTTTGGCAAGGCTGTAGAGGATGCGTTGCCGCGGTGTGCGGTCGAAGAGACCGAGGCCTGGTGGTTGGTAGGAGACAACTCGTAGGACGTATTCCACGAGGAAGATCCACAGCACCAGATGGTCGATGCGGATCAACAGTTGTGAGGTGGGGCTGTCCGGTTCGACGAAGAATCCTGCGGCAATCAAAGCGATCGATCCGGTGATCAGCAGCCATACGAAGCCCTGGACCACGCGGTAGACCTGGGTCTCCGGTTGGTGGAAAGCGGCATGGATGATGCCGGTCTGTTGTGCAGTGCGCCTTGGTTTCACAGGGGTAGTGTAAAGCAATTCGTCGAACGAATTGCAGGCCTGAAGTTTGGCAGGCCGTCAGGGGTGAGGCCCCCCGATATTGTTGGTGGCATTCATGTGACACAGCGCCAGGATAATTTCTTGGTATTCACGTTGGGGGGGCGGGTAAAGGCGAGCGGCGAGAAATTGCCTGCCGCCGAGAGCAATCGTCTTGTCTTTGCGTAACTCATCGGGTGTTGGCAATTGTTTCCCGTATGAGCGAGGACGGCCAACCAAGCGACGCTTCGTTGGCTTTGGAACACCACGCAACTTAATGTCGGTGCGCGTTCTGCCGATGTAGACGGTTCGTGGTGGAAGCTGTAGGAGTAGGGTTAAATTGGAGTAATCGCCGTCGCCACAGGCCCGGATGATTCTCTCGGCATGGCTGTCGGAAGCATCGAGGTGCTTTCGAAGGAGTTGAAGCAGTCGAATCGCATGAGCCCCGGGGCTATTGAGCGCCTTGATCTTCTCGTACCGATCCAAGTCCTGCTGTAGCAACCTTTTTGCCCGTCTTTCTCAGATGCGAATCATCCACGGCAACAACCAAAGCTGAGTCCTCCGGGATCAACTCCAGTACACCGTCGAGAATAGGGCTGAATACTGCCGCGCTGTCTACATGTTCACGATAAAGCCTGTAGGCTTTGCTCCAATCCTGTTGCTGTCGCCCTAAAGTACTGAGCAGTCCGGTTACGGTGCGGCGCTGGTTGCAGAGCAAATGAGCCAACATATGCTGAGCCAGTTCCTCCTGGTGCTGCCCCTCGGCTCCTAGTTTGGCCTGTTCGGAGACAATCCCCAGGACGTGGTCGGCTAACGTGCCGTTGTTTTTTCGAGCGGCGACGGTGGCGCATCAGGGCGTTCGAGCACCATTGTGCGCCGATCGTGGATCTCCCAGTAGACGGTCTCTCCTTTGCTGAAACCCATTGCCTCTGCAATGGCCGTCGGAAAGTTGATGTAGTACTGGTTCGCTGTCTTCTTCCTGCTGATCAGTTGAATCTTCGTTGGGTAACCCATTCGATACCTCCTATTTCTACACTCTAGCACATACGCTAGAGTATAGAACACAAAGACGCACAAGAACAACCTGGAAAAACTCATGCAGGATGACCTAAAGATCTAGTCGAATGCCAAACTTCAGGGCGCCGGCTCCTTCCCCTCGTTCTCGGGCACAGTCCCAGCGCCCCATTTTGCTTCTCTCTTTGTGGCTATATCTTGATTATTGCAAGCGGCTAAGTTGACAGCTGAGAGTTGAGAGCTACCTACCGGCACAAGGCGCTGCGGACGGCCTCCAGATTGTCCTCGATCTCGTCGATCTTGGATCGCTCGGCGGCAGCGCGTTCGCGCATGGCGGTCACGCCCTGAGCGTCGCCCAGTTCTGCGAGGTCCCG
>JAUWTC010000389.1 GCA_030609785.1 Holophagae bacterium | reverse complement strand
CCGTTTTTTGCCGTTCCCACGGGCCTTTTCCCGCTCCAGTGAGCGGGAGGCTGGAGGCCGGGGGATGTGGTGGTGTGTCGCTTGGTCTCGGCCGATGTGCCTTTTTGGCGTCGCTTGATGCGCAGGAGCCGCCTTTGGTTTGTAATTGTGGTTGCGGCCCTGGCCGTGGCAGTCGAAGGTCTGAGCACGATCGGGATTTGGGCCTGGGACGCGACGGCCAAGAGTCTGCGCCGGGATGCCGATGCCGGCGCGGCCGTGATGATCGACTCTGAGCTGCTCAATTTGCCTGCTGCTGTGTTGAGGTCTCGGCGGTTGGTGGTCGCCGACCTGGCTGCCGTGGATCACGGCCTGGCCGTGATGGCACTTGAGGCCGTGGCCCGCCGACAAATAAGGTGCATGGTCGTCCACCCGGAGGGTTATCTCAACCTTGCTCGGGCACGGTTGATCCAGGGCCGAATTTTCGAGGGCCAGGCGGATCTGGCCAAGGGCCTCGATCGGGATCCGACGCGGCCGTTTGCCATCAGGCTTCTGGGCCTGGTGACACTCTTCCAGGGTCGATTCGAGGAGGCGTTGGATCTCCTGGCCCGGGCGGAAGCGGTGGCGCCGGGGTATCGGTTGCCACTGGTCGAGTTAGGGGCCGAAGATGAGGCGCGGGTTCGGCTCGAAGGTCTGGACCGCCGCCTGACGACCTATCCGCGCCTCCGGGTGGAAACCTTGATTTCGATTGGCCAATCGCTCCGGATGATGGGTCGTATGGACGAGGCCGAACAGCGACTGGAACAGGCAGCCGGCGATCCCCGGGCCGATCTGGTCAGGGCTCAGTGGGCCTTGAATGACGGGGATGCCCCCGCCGCCGCCGGAATGGCACAGGGCCTGGTACAGCAGCGGCGCCTGCCGAGGAGGATCAGGGCGCAGGCGTGGTCGATTCTCTCCAGGGCCCTGGGAGTCCAGGGCGACTCGCAGGGCGCGCTGGCCGCGGCGCAGCGGGCACTCCGCCTCGCGCCCGAAAGCGCCGAGCCCTACTTGGCGCTGGCGCGAATCGCCCAGGGTCGGGGTGATGTCGACGAGGCCGTCAACCACCTTCGCCGTGCCTGGGGCATGGATCCGTCCAACGTCGGAATATTGTTCCAGTTTGCCCAGGTGGCCGAGCGGGCAGGACTGAAGGCCGATGCCCGATTGGCCCTGGAACGGGCGGTGGACCTGGACACCGGGAACACCGCTACGGTTCTCCGGCTCGTGGACTTCCAACTCCGCACAGGGGCGTTGATGGAAGCGACCATGACCCTCTCGCGTGCCCTGGATCACGCCCCCGCCGATCCCAACCTTTTGAAAATGGCTGAGCGGCTTCGGCGGGAGGTCACCAAGCGATAACAAGGCGTCCAGTATCGGCTTTTAATGCTCCTGGGAGTGGGGGGCGAGATCGAGGCCGATACTGCCCACCTTGTTATCGCTATTTGCGCTTCGCGCTGGGGGAGGAATGGAAGGGGTACAAATTCTCTGGTCCGCACCGTAAGGCTGGGATTCACGATGGGAGCGCGGGGCTCCCGCCCCGCATCGTGCCCTTTGCGGTTTAATTGTCTTCTTGTGTCGAACCCTGATTGAATCTGCCCGGTGGCCCGCTCTCCGGATCCCTCGGATTATTGCGTGCCCAATCGATCTGCCGACAGATGCCCCGGAAAATGGTCGCCTCGTTTTCGGTAATGCCGGCCCGGCCGAAGACTCTCCGAATCTTGCGCAAGATGCGGTCCGGATTGTCGGGGTCGAGGTAGCCGATGTCGGCCAGCGTCGTGTGGAGATGGGCCATCAAGGCCTCGACGGTGTGGTGGGGAGCAGGCACGGGTTGGTTGGTGTCGGAGGGGTCTCGCGCAATCGCGAAATGGCTGAGCAGAATGGCGATCGACTGAGTCAGGTTGAGCACCGGAAAGGCGGGATCGGTGGGGATGCGTACAGCGAGATCGCACCGGTCGAGGTCGTCCCTGTTCATGCCGCGGGTTTCGCTGCCGAACACCAGTGCTGCCCCTTCGGGTCCTCGTTGGGCGACAGCGTCGATTGCCTCCCCCGGCGAGACGGCCGGCTGGTCGGGACGGCCCCGCCCCGAGGCCGTGGCCACCAGGGTCCTGCTGTCTGCCGCGGCGCCGTCCAGATCATCGAAGACCTCGATGCCGACGTACTGCCGTGCTCCGCAGGCCCATCTGTCAACGATGGGATCATCGAGTGTGACCTTGGGCCGGACCAGGGCCACCGTGGCCACGCTGAAATTGGCAGCGACCCTCAGCGCGGCACCGAGGTTGCCTGGTGACGAGGTCTCGATCAAGATGAGTCGATTGATTTTCATAAGACGACGGCCCCTGGGCTGATGGGGTGAATTGATACCAAAATCTCGCGGGGCCGGAAACTGGAAACTGGAAACTGGAAACTGGATTCTCGTTTTCCTGCTGTTTTGACAAAACCGTTCATCGTTTGGATCTCCTGGGGCAGAAGGCCTGCCATCGGTTTACAGTTTCAAGTATCAAGTTTCAAGTATCAAGTTTCCTCCCGGTATACTGGCTTCACCAAAACTCCTGGGGGCATGATGTTCTTACCCGTCGGGCATGATCAGAGTTCGGTGCGTCGCCTTCCGTGGGTGACTTTTACCCTGATGGGCCTTTGCGTGGTGGCCTTTCTCCTGACTTTGGGTCCGGTCCACAGCACCAACGAGAAAGCGGCGCGGCTTCTCAGCGAGGTCGCCGAGTACTATTTTGCCCACCCCAACCTCGAATTGGACCCCGAAATCGACGAGTACCTCTTCGGCTTCATCCCGGAGCACCAGGGCCAGCGGGAGGCATACAAGGAGGTGATCAAGGAGGGAGTGACGGGTTTCGGGCTGTTCACAGGTGAGGGTGACCAAGGCCCGATAGAGACCGAAGCCGAGCAACAGGCGGAACTGGACAGGTTGACGGACCAGTTCCACAAGACCGTCACGAGCTCACCGTATTTTACGCTCGGCCTGGTTCCGGCCGACCAGCACGTCTACGCCTACATTACCTACCAGTTCATGCACGGTGGGTGGATGCACCTGATCTTCAACATGCTTTTCCTCTATTTGGCCGGACCGTATCTCGAGGACGTCTGGGGACGTCCCCTTTTCGCCGGTTTCTACCTCTCGGCCGGGGTCTTTGCCGCATTGGTCTACGCCCTGAAGTACCCAATGATGGAGGGGCCGATGGTCGGAGCGTCCGGAGCCATCGCCGGGGTGATGGGCGCCTTCCTGATCCGTTACGGAAAGACCAAGATCAAGTTCCTCTTCTTCTTTTTCGTGACGCCGAAGTTCTTCGATGCCCCGGCGTGGCTGATGTTGCCCCTGTGGCTCTTGCGTGAGGTTTTCTACGGCCAGGCGGTCGACTTCGG
>JAUWTC010000410.1 GCA_030609785.1 Holophagae bacterium | reverse complement strand
TGCGCGGCACTCATGGTCGTACCGGTGTTCGCTGGCGAGGACTCCGGATTCGGCGGCAACAACGGAAACGGGGTCTGCACGAGCGACGGCGCCTGGCTCGGCACCTCGCCCGCCTTTGGAATGTCCTGGACGGCTGTGTTTGACTCCGATTCGCACTGGACCGGACCGATGTCGTTGCAGTTCATCGGAGGGGACCCCACCCTGGGCGGGTTCTTCCCTACAACGTCGCTGTCCCGCACCACGGGAACGTGGGTACGAACCGGTCAGAGGACCTTCGATTACACCATGATCCACTACGGCCTCGCTGAGGGGGGCCAGGAGCCGGTGTATATCGCAAAGAACTCCGGCAGCGTAGTCATAACCGGGCAGTGCGACCACTTCGACGTCACGAACGTGTCAATCGCCTTCTACCATCCGACACAGGATCCGTTCGGCGACGAACCGCCCATGTACGGGTGTGTCCCGGACGGGAGCCTCTCGACTGCGCAGCGCATTCCGGTGCAGGCGCCTTGCGTGCCGTAGCCGGGGCCATCTCCCCAACCCCGGCCTTCGGGGTCGCGCAGAGCGCGTCCCCGCTCGGTCACTTCCCTCAAGGGGTTTCGATTCAGATGACGGGAGAGCATCCCCCTTGAGGGAGGAGACCTCGGCGGCCTACACCGCTGGCCGAGACTCTGTCGCTGAGGCGACCGCCGTGGGTTGCCAAGCTCGATTTTTCCTGTGACGGAACATGAATCGGGGACCTGCCGAGGGAAAATTCGAAGCATGGCACGCCCCGTTTGGGGGAATTGGGCGCTCTCTGGATTGAGCGTCGGCATCGACCACGTCGGAAAACAAGAGCGCTACTCTCCGACGGGGCGTGCGGGGTCAGGCCTTCTTCACCGGGCAGTCTTCCCGAAAACGGTTTCGGTGCGAAGAATGCCTGACCGGGCACCCCTCGGCGAGCGCGTCAGCAGCCGAATCTCGGCCAACGCCGTAGGCCGTCGAGGCTATTTCCCTCAAGGGGCGGTTTTTCTCCGAATCCGACCCTGCTGTCCCTTGAGGGAAATGCGCCGAGCGGGAGGGCCGAGGGCGCTCCCGAAGGCCGGGGATGGAATCCAGATTCAGAATCAGCGGACAGCTTCAGTTTCAGAGGCAGTTTGCAGCGGCAGCAAACAGCGGCAGATGGCCGCGACCGGGGCGGCGACCGCGGCGGCGACAGCCTCCGGGACCGCCAGGAGACTCCGGGGAGACCTGACAAAAAACAACGCCACCCCGAAAGGTGGCGTAAGTCATTGATTCTATTGGCGCGCCGGAAGGGACTCGAACCCCCAATCGCCTGATCCGAAGTCAGGAGCCTTATCCATTAGGCTACCGGCGCGTTCAGTTTGGTCATTGTGCCTTGTTTTCCGCCGAACCTCAAGGTGTGACCTCAAGGCTGACAACCCGGCTCAGGTGGTTTCGGTAGAATCTAACGATGAGGGGTCGACTCCGGACCACCGTAGTGTTCTTCTATCTCGGCGACGGTCGGTGACGTTGCGGTCTCGACGCCTGGCCGTGGCACTGTGGGTGGCGACAGGTCTCCTGGGAGTCCTTGCCGCCGGTTGCGGTCCCCGTTTCCGGCCTGGAGATTTGCCGGAGATCGCCGAAGCGGGTTCGCTTCGAGTCATCGTCAGACCGGGTTTTGGACAGTGGCCTGTGGCCCGGGGGCTCAACGGTATCGATCAGCAGAGCCTTCTGGAGGCCTTGGCGGGACGCCTCGGAGTGACCCTCGTGTGGGTTCCGGCGGATCGGCACGACCAGATTCTGCCGTGGCTGCTTGAGGGACGAGGCGATATCGCCCTCGCACGGTTTTCCCCGGCGGACCTCGAGGGAGTTAAAGGAGTCAAGTCGACCGCGACAGTGGATTGGTTGGTCGATGAGATTGTTGCCACTCAGGATGGGCCAATTGCAACGATGGAAGATCTCGGGGACGCAAGCGTCGCTCTGCCGGGCTCGTTGCAGCGCAAGATCGTCGGTTCGAGGGATCGAGACTTGATCCAGGTCGAACCGGTTCCCGAGGAAATCCCGTGGGAACAGATCCTCGAACGGGTGGCCACCGGCCGATACCGCGTCACGGTGGCGGACTCCGGGTTGGTGGAAAGTGTCCGACGAAGTGGTTCGGAGTTGCGAGTCGTCGGACGTCTGGCGGAACGACGGTCTTTGGTCTGGGCAGTGCGAAGGTCCAGTCCCCAGTTGTTGAGGGCGATCGACGACTTCCTCTTCGCAGCTGCGGTTCTTGACCGTTCCCAGCCGGAACCGGTGTGCAGGGATCTGAGGGATGTCCAACGACATCGGGTGCTACGCCTTGTCACCAGGAATTCTCCTGTGACGGTAACGATCGAACGGGGAGGTCTCAAAGGATTCGAATACGATCTGGTCTCGGCCTTCGCCAGGGACCTGGGAGTTCGATTGGTGCTGGCGCTCCCGCCCCCTGGGGTCGAGCCGCTGGACTGGTTGGAGGCCGGGTATGGCGATATCGCGGCCCTCCACGAGCCGTTGCCCCTCGAGGGGGCCGGTGGGGTGTGGGGGAGTGTGCCTTATAGGCATGTCGACCTGGTGGCGGTCGTTGCCTCGAGGACGGTTCCGTTGTCAGGGGTCGAGGAATTGGCGGGTCTGCCGGTTATGGCCTCGACCTCTGTGGAGACGTGGTGCCGGGAAGTGCCGATCGAACCGCCAATGGCGATTGAGCCCGGCCGTTCCGGCAGTGATGCCCTAAGCTCCCTGGTAGCTGTCTCCCGGGGTGAGGCCTATGCGGCGGTGGTCGACGAGGACACGGCCAAGATGGAATTGGCCGACAGGCCTGGTTTGGTGGGGGCCGTCACCGTGTTGCCTGAGGTTCCACTGGTGTGGGTTATCAGTCCGGGCGCCGGAGATCTCTTGTGGCGGGTCAACCGCTTTCTCAGTCGCTCAAGAAAAAGCGGGCTGATCCGTCAATTGGAGAGGAATCACTTCGGAGGCAGGAAGGCCTATGTTCCGGCTCGGATGCCGACAATCCCACCGGGGGCACTTTCACCCTATGACGAGGTGCTTCGGTGGGCCGGTCGGACTCACGGGATCGACTGGCGGCTTCTGGCTTCGTTGATGTACG
>JAUWTC010000309.1 GCA_030609785.1 Holophagae bacterium | reverse complement strand
GCGCCCCTCTCGGACGGCGCGTGCCTGGTACGGCTTTCTTCATCAGGCAGACGTGACGCCCGAGCCGTCGTTGCGAAGAAAGCCGATACCTGGCAACGCTCGGCGATACCGCCAGCAACCGAGTCTTGGCCAACGCCGTAGGCCGCCGAGGTCACTTCCCGGAGGGGCGGTCCCCTTCCCAGTTCGAGCCATGTCGCCCCTCCGGGAAGTGCACCGAGCGGGAGTGCCGCCAGGCGCTCCCGAAGGCCGGGTTTGGGGAATAGGAAGAAATAGACAGATGGCCCCCTAGAAATCGCTAGAAAGCATTGATGGGAATCACCACCTCAATAGGAAAGCCGTCACCATCCACGCCACAATAACGAACAGAAGACGACCGATCCATTTACTGAGTGAAGCCAGAGCAACAAATCGTTTTCCAAACCGGTCGTTTTCGCTTCGAAGAACGTTTCCAAATCGTTTTCCACGTTTAGGATCTAACGCGGCCCAGAAGCTTGGGCAGTCGAGAATCTCCCAGAATGCCTTGTGTTTCTGTTTGAGTTCCTGGAACAAGAACCACTGAATGCTCAGGTATAAGATAAAGAGCCCAAAATAAAGAAACAGAATCTGCTCGCCAGGCCTCTTACAATTATCGATCCACGAGTAATCCAAAATACACCTCGAATCCTCAGGAACTCAGCAATGGACTCAGAAGATCTGATATTCGTCAGAGGCCTCTTCGGAGGGCCGGCGGATGATTCTCCTTGGTAGAAGTTTTCGTCATATAGAGGAGGCCTCGATGAGATTCTATACCCGTCTGCCTCAGTTTACCTTCGGGATCGACCCTCATGGCGGTGTCCGCGACGGTATGCCGGTTCCGAAAACCGGGACCGCGACCGCGTCCAGGGCCGAAGGGCCTCTCACCCTCGTGGGTTCAGCAGGCGCCAAATCATCGCGCGGACTTCATCGAAAAGGTTCAGAGCTTTCGAGGCTTTGGTTTGATCAACGGCATGGGCATGAAGGAGCAACCGGAGGCCGGCTTGCCCTTGACCACGGTTGGCCCACCAGCTATCCGCACTCAATCTCATGAACAACACGGAGGAAATCATGTCGTGCACACCCGCACACCGGCGCCGCCACGGTCGCGGTCCGCCGAGGCTGATTACTGGCGCTGCTCCTGCCATCTGACCCTGATTGCTGACCCTGTCATCTGTCGCTGCAAGCTGTCGCTGCAAGCTGTCGCGGTTTGCTGTCGCTGCGGGCTGTCTCAGACCCTGTTCCCCATCCCCGGCCTTCGGGAGTGCCTCCCGCCACTCCCGCTCGGCCCATTCCAGGAGGGGCGTTGTTTCAGTCATCGGGAGAGTCTCGCCCCTCCAGGAAAGGACCTCGGCGGCCTACGGCGTCAGCCGAGATGCGGTTCCCGAGGCCCTCGCCGAGGGTTGCCCCACACAGCCTTTCCCGCAACGACACTGCTGCCGAAGAGTCTGCCGGAGGGAAAAGCTGTGTACGGCACGCCCCGTCCGAAAGGGGCGCTCTCTGAATTTGGCGTCGCCGTCGGCCCTCCCTGTCGGTCAATTCTGGGTGGTGCCGGTTGACAGAGCCCAGAACAGCAAGCGCATTGGCAACCGGGAGCGCCCTCTCCGACGGGGCGTGCCGGGTGCGCCCTCTCTTCACCGGGCAGAGCTCCCGATTGAGCCGTCGATGCGAAGAAGGGCGACACCGGACAACCCTCGGCCGCGCCGTCGGCAATCGAGTCTCGGCTGACGCCATAGGAGGCCGCCGCTCGTCATTTCTGCGGGGCCGTGTGTTCGTTGGGTCTCCCGCCCCGCTTCGGCCCCGCGGAAGTGGCGACGCTGGGTCGCCTGCAGGGCGGACCAGAAGGCCGGGGACGAAATACGAAGAGTTAAACAGTGTCCCCTGAAAATGTGTTCTTCGTCCCCGGCCTTCGGGAGCGTGCGGTGCACGCCCCCGCTCGGTCATTTCCCTCAAGGGCGACAGAGTCGGAATCGGGAGGACATCGCCCTTGAGGAAAATGACCTCGGCGGCCTACATCGTTGGCCGAGATTCTGTCGCCGAGGTGACCGCCGAGGGTTGCCAAGCTCGATTTTTCCTTGAGCGAAACATCAATCGGAGGGCCTACCGGGGAAAAATTCGAAGCATGGCACGCCCCGTCGGAGAGGGGCGCTCCCGGGTTTGGGAGGGGCGGTTCACCACGGGGGCCGCCGCGAAGGCGTGCCTGCAAACAGTATACTGACCTTCATGAAGGCTTTGAAAGGCGGTGCCGGTTGATGCAGCATCTCGGGAAGAGTTCGGTTCGAGTCAAGGATCTCAGACGCCGGGTCCGGCGTCGGGTGGAGGGTGAGGTCATCATCGACGGCCGCCGGTTGTTGGACGATCTCATCCGGTGGGATATCAGGATATTGGAGTTGTATCTTTCGGCCGGACTGTCCCAGTCCCCGGAGGCCGGCCCCTGGATTGCGGCGGCCGAGGGGGTCTTCGAAATGGATGCCGAGGTCCTGACGGGCGTAGCCCCGACCCGCACCCCCCAGGGTGTGTTGGCGGTGGTCGAGGCGCCGCGGTGGCCGGCGTGGCCGGCCTCCGAGGGCGTTGGACTCTACCTCGAGGGGGTACAGGACCCTGGCAATCTCGGGGCAATCGTCCGATCGGCAGCCGGTTTGGGGGCGGTCGCGGTCTTGTTGGCGCCCGAATGTGCCGATCCATGGGGGCCGGCAGCGGTTCGCGGTTCGGCCGGTGCGGTGTTTCGTATCCCGGTCGAACGGGACGTGCCGTTGTCCAGGGCTGCCGATCGACTCCGACGGCATCAGGGAGAGCTGTGGGCAACCGGAAGCGAAGGGCAGCCGCTCAGCGTTTGGAGTCCCTCTTTGCCGATGCTCCTGATGCTGGGCGCCGAAGGTCAGGGCCTTTCCCCGGAGGTGTTGGCCGTGGCCGACGGCACGGTCAGCATCCCGTTGCAGCGGGGCGTCGAGAGCCTCAACGTTGCCGTGGCCGCCGGGATTGTGCTGTCACACCTCAATAATCCAGGGTGAGCGTGGTTTTTTCGTGTTGACGCTGCTTCGCCTGCTCCGGATGCTGGCCGTCCGTTTGTCGCCTCGGGCCGTGACGAGGATCGGGAATGGTCTGGACCAGTTCGCGAGCGCGGAGCAGGTTTGGGTGGATTTCTTCGGCCGGCCGGCCTCGACGCTGCCCGCTCCGGCGGTCTTGACCCAGCGAACCGGCGCTCCGGTTGTGCCGCTCTTCACCCATCGCCAAGCCGACGGAACTCATGCCATCGAAATCCACCCGGCGTTGCCTTTTGAAGAGTGCGGAGACCGGGATCTGACGATCGAGCACAACACGCAGCAATACACGGCGGTCATCGAGGCAGCGATACGACGGCACCCGGAGCAATGGACCTGGATCCACCGCCGCAGGAAGGCCCCGGACCTCGCGCCCCGCCGACCCGAGGTTCCGACCGCGACCGAATCTGACGACTGAAGCGCTGATCCGAGCGGTGTCTGCTCACAGTTCATCAGGAGATGGTTCAGAAGATTGAGGCCTGGAAATTCCCATTCAACCCTTGACGCGAACCGTCTCGGGCACCACATTGTTTCCAGGGTTAATAGTCAACGAGGTTAACGATGGGGTTTGAAGACGACGTTGTCGGGCCCAGGCGCCGGGGCGGGGAGGTCCCCGCTTTCAATGCCGGAGAGGACGTGTATCGCTTCCTTCGCAGCGGTCACATCCTCTCGGCGATCTTGAGGGAGATCCTACGTGAGATCTCCCGCCGCGAGCTTCACCCCCACTCTCTGACGTGGTCGCAGCTGTGCTTCCTCAAGCTGATCGCGCTCAACAGCGACCTGCAGGTGGGTGAGGTGGCGCGCGGTATTGGTGTGACGCCGGCGGCGTGCAGCAAGAACGTCGACAAGCTGGTTCGACTGGGCCTTGTGTCGCGCTGTGCCGCGCCGAACGACCG
Organism: Holophagae bacterium; assembly: GCA_030609785.1. GTDB lineage: Bacteria > Acidobacteriota > Thermoanaerobaculia > Thermoanaerobaculales > Sulfomarinibacteraceae > DAOWGJ01. The sequence continues at coordinate 386 of JAUWTC010000309.1, read as the reverse complement.
CCGCGCGACCCTCCTGTCGGCAAGTCCCGAGGGCGTCGATCTTGTCTGCACCTACGAGGGCCTCAAGGCGACCGTGGTGGCGCCGATTATCGAGGCACTGGGTTCGGCGAAGATCGACACCCTGTGCGCCCTTCTTGACGAGGTCAGCGTGGGCCTGCTCGAACTCGGTGAGTTCGGCCAGGGTCCGTGCATGCGCTGCGCCGGTTATTCCGACCCGGCGTGTTCGATCCGACAGGTGACGGGGGAATGTGCGCTGCAGATGGGTCATGACCTGGAGACGGAGGCGACCGAGCGTGAGGAGCCGACATGGGATTGAGGCCTCAGCCTGAACGACGGCCCCGAGTCCGGGGGATCGAAAAATGAAGTACTGGCGAAAGCCGCTCGAT
>JAUWTC010000192.1 GCA_030609785.1 Holophagae bacterium | reverse complement strand
GGCCGCCTGGTGAAAAAACCGGAGCATCGTGCCGAGGTCGAGAAGATCTGGGGTGTGCCCCCGGGCACTATCGGCGACAAGCCGGGTAAACATACTCTGGCGATGTTCCAGGCCCTCGAGACCAAAGACATCAAGTGCATCTACATCATGTGCACCAACCCCGGGCATTCGTTGCCCAATGTCAACCGCTATCGCAAGGCGATGGCCGACCCCGACACCTTCGTCGTCGTCGCGGACATCTACCCGACCCGGACCACCGAGTTGGCCGATGTTGTGCTGCCGGCGGCGGCGTGGTCCGAGAAGGAAGGTGTGTACGGCTGCTCGGAACGGCGGTATCAGCTCGAGCACGCGGTGGTCTTACCGCAGGGTGAGGCTCGGCCTGATTTCGACATCCTGGTCGACCTGGCCGCGCGCTGCGGTTACGGAAAACTCATGCCGTGGAAGAGCCCGGATGACGCTTGGGAAGAGTTGCTCCTACTGGCCCAGGGCACGGTGTATCAGATCGGCGGCATCACCAGGGCTCGTCTGCGCAAGGACCACGGCGTTATCTGGCCTTGCCCGACCGAGGATCATCCGGGGACCAAACTGCGCTACGTCAAGGGTGAGGACCCGTGGGTGCCGGACGACTATCCCCACCGGATCATGTTCTACGGCAAGCCGGACAACAGGGCCGTCGTATGGTTCAGGCCGTGGGAAAACGCGGCCGAGATGCCGGATGAGGAATACCCCTTCTTCTTCACGACAGGGCGTGTTATCGAACACTGGCATACGGCGACCATGACCGGCCGGTGCAAGGAGCTGAAACACGCGAAGATCACGTCTGAAGTGGAGATCCACCCGGACGACGCCAAGAAACTGGGCGTCAGGACTGGCGACGGCGTGCGAGTGACCTCAAGGCGTGACTCGCTGGTTTTCCCGGCCCTGGTCACCGACAACTCCCAGCCTGGGTTGGTCTTTGTCCACATGCACGATGACAACCTCAAACGAATGTGCAACAAGATCACCATCGACCAGTTTGACCCGGGATCGAAGGAACCGACCTTCAAGATCTGTGCGGTCAAGCTTGCGAAGGCATGACCCATCAGTTTGACTCCGGTCCCGGGCCCGATGGTGGGCCCGGGGCTCTTTTTGAGGCTGGCGTTGCCGTCGTTGTCGGTGCGGTGGTGGAAACGCTGCCAGGTCGGGCGCCGAGTGTTGCCTGCCGTCTGGAAAGCATTGCCGACCTGAATGTCGTTGGTGGGGACGGGGACCGCCGTCTGGCCATCGTCTGGTGTTCTTCCTCGGCCAAGGGGTTGGACCGGGCAATGGAACAGCTGGTCAAGGGGGATGAAGAGATCCTCGGCATTTTCCCGACTTTCATGGGTCAGGATGATGGCAGTGGGGCAACAGACGCCCGGGCTGGTGCGATGCAAAAACTGATCGATGATGGCGATGATGATGGCGAGGCGTGACTCGGTCGTGAATCGTACACGCCGAAATCTCTGGAGTCGTTTCTTTCCCGAGGGGCTGCGTCCGCCCGGGGCCAGGCCGGAAAACGAATTCTTGGCCCTGTGCATCAAGTGCGGCCGATGTACTGCCTCGTGCCCCTATCAGAGTATTCGGCAGTCGGGGTGGGAGGCCGGTTTGGGCGTCGGGACGCCGGTCATTCATCCTCGTGAGATTCCGTGCTACTTGTGCATGATCTGTCCCGACGTCTGTCCAACCGGGGCTTTGGAACCGGTCTCAAAAGAAGACATCGACATGGGGGAGGCGGTGCTCGACACCGAAACCTGTTATGCCTTCCTCGGCATTCTGTGCCGCGCGTGTGTCGACGCATGCCCTTTCCAGGGCACTGCGATTAGGCAGAATCTGGCGCTCGAGCCGATCGTCGACCCGGAGTTCTGCGTGGGATGTGGATTGTGCGTGCCGGTGTGCCCGGCCGAGCCGGAAGCGATCCGGGTCATTCGAAAGACATAGGTAGGGGCGAATGGCAGGTTTTTTTAGCCGAGATGGGCGGATGAAATGGGGCCGGCTCAGGCGTTGCAGCCAGGTCGGTTTTCTCCTGCTCTTTGTTGGGCTGCCTTTCACCTATCTCAAGGGCCAGATCACCGTGATGGGGACCCTGGCTTCGCTGCAGATCGGTCCGATTTCGCTGGTTGATCCTGTCTCCGGCTTGGCGACGATGATCGCTGCCCAAGAAGTCGGATGGACCTTATTCAGCGGGATGATCCTGCCGGTCCTGCTGGCCTTGGTTCTCGGGCCGGTCTTCTGTTCGTGGGTCTGCCCCTGGGGTCTTCTTTCGGAGCTCTTGGACAAGCTCCTCCGGCGGAAGGTCGGCAGGATTCCTTCATGGTTGGGGCCGCTTCGCTGGTCTTTCCTGGGAGGTGTGCTGTTGCTGGGGTTGGCGACCGGGATGCCGCTTGCGGCAACCATCTCCGCGCCGCGCCTGCTGACCGTCCTGCCGATGGAGATCATCTTCCTGGGAGGTGCGACCGCCGGAACGATCGGTCTCCTAGGGGCGCTGCTGGTTCTGGAAGTCGTGCTTCCCCGCCGCCTCTGGTGTCGGGCCCTGTGTCCGGTCGGATCAACCCTGGTCCTGCTGCGACTCCGGAAAACCCTGACGATTGCCTGGTCCGAACCGACCTGCCGGCCGGCACTTCAGGGCGCTGTCTGCTTCGTTGAATGTCCCTGGAACATCGATCCCCGCCACATGAAACACCTCGATGGATGCACCAACTGCGGCACCTGTGTCGAAGGCTGCCCCTCGGGACCGTCCCTGGACTATTCATTTGGTCGGACGGAACCGGAGCCGCCGTCAGGGCTGAAGCTCCCGGTGATAATGCGAAACTAGAAACTCGAAACTGGAAACTGGAAACTGGAATCTGTGGGACGGACCTTAGATGCCGCCGCCTGCCGTATATACTTGCGCGATGGATCGAAGAGAGGCTGTGCCCGGACATCCAGGGGCCGGGGGGCCACTGGTTGGCAGAGGCCTGACGGTGACACCGTCAGGGCGGCGGACGCCGGTTCTGCGGGGTCTCGATTTCACCGTAGATCCGGGCGAGGTGGTCGGCTTGTTCGGTCGTTCCGGCTCGGGCAAGAGCACGCTGTTGCGGGTCCTCAATGGCCTGACGCCGTGGCTCGTTCCGGCCGAGGTCACCGGTGGCATCGAACTCGGTGGAGAGCCGTTGGATGATCTCGACCCTGGGCAAAGGGCGCACCTCCTGGGGAGCTGCCTGGACCGGCCGGAAGCCCAGTTGTTCTTGCCGACGGTGCGCCAGGAACTGGGGGCGGCGAAGCGACTCTACGGTAAAAGTCGGGACCAGGGACCCGTCGAAGAGAGGTTGGGGGTTGGACCACTGCTGGATCGCCGGGTTGTCGATCTGTCCTCCGGCGAGCGTCAGCGGGTCGCCCTGGCGGCGGCACTCTTGGCCGCCCCCCGCCCGGTGGTGTTGGACGAGCCGACCGCCCATCTGGATTGTGGTGGTGCTGCGGCCTTGGCGGAGGTTATGGCCGATGTATCGGTTGCTGGGGGCGCGGTGATCGCTGCCGAGCACAGCGGCTGGCGGTTGGGTTCCGCAGTCAACCGTTGGATGGAGTTGGAGGATGGACGGCTGGACCGTGGTGACCCTCCGGCGCCTCCGGCGATCTCGCCGCCCGAACATCAGCCCGGCGATTGCGTGGTTTTCGAGGCCCGAGGGCTTTCGGTTACCGCCGGAGGGCGACGGCTCTTCGAACCGATCAACCTCGAAATACGGGAAGGGGAGATCGTCGTCTTGAGTGGCGACAACGGCGTCGGGAAATCCACCCTTGCACAGGTGATGGCCGGTCATGCCGCGGCCGATTGCGGCTCGTGCCATGGGCCTGGTAACCGGCGCCCCGCCCTGATGATGCCGGAGGCCGAACTTCAGCTCTTCGCTTCCACCGTAGAGGGTGAACTGAGGGCGTGTGACGCCCCGATCGGGGAGGTGGCCAGAGTCTTGCGCCGTCACCGCCTGGAGGCCTTGGCCGCACGGACTCCCTGGAGTTTGAGTCGGGGCGAACGCCAACGCCTGGTTCATGCCGCGCATGATGTCCTGCAACCAAGGGTCCTGATCATTGACGAACCTGCACAGGGCCTCGATGGGCAAGATGTCGTCGACTTTATGGAGCTGGTCGTCCGACGGGCGGCTCGGGGCCGGGCCTACCTGATCATCACCCACCGGACGGAGTTGGCCGCAGCGGCTCACCGCCACCTCCGGCTCAGTCAGAACGGCCTCGAAGAGGTGAGCCGATGATCGACGCACGGCCGTGGACCGCTGCGGCTTTAGTCGGCGCCCTGTGGGGCGCCCTGGAGTTGAGCGTCGGAACAGCGCTCCACCTCAGCCGGCTGCCGGTGCGGGGCATGGTGATGGCAGCCCTGGGCCTGGTGTGCCTTGTGACTTTGAGGCGGCTTCGGGGAGGGCCGGGAGTATGTCTGCTCGCCGGTGCTATCGCTGCCTTTCTCAAGGTGTTCACCCTGGGTGGTCTTTATCCGGGTCCCTTGATCGGGATCCTCCTCGAGGCCCTGGTGATCGAGGTGGTTTTCGACGTTTTCGGCCCCCGCCGCATCTCAGCCGTTGTGGGGGGCGCCATCGTTCTTGGCCTGACTCCCGTGCAGATGACCCTGATGGTCTGGGTGGTTGCTGGGCGTCACACGGTCGAGGCCACGGCTCAGGCCGCCCGAGAAGGCTTGGTCTGGTTGGGCCTTGGGGTGTTTTCCGCCGGCACCGTATTGGGCGGTGTGATAGCCATGGCGGCCGGGGTCGGGGCGTTGGCCGGCTGGTGGGCCTGGAGTGTGTCGTCCGGAGTGAATGAGAGGTTGGGACAGTGAGGCAAACCCTCGCCTCGGTGGGCTTGGGCTTGGCGTGCGTCTCGGTGTTTCTACCGTGGTGGTGGGCGCCGGCCCTGGGCTGTGCTCTGGCCATTGGTGCGACTGCCTGGGTGGACCGAGCTGTTCTCCGGTCGGCTCTTCGTTTGGGTTTCGTTTTGGCTGCCGTATTCGCGGCGGCCGTCGGGGGTTCGGCGGTGGCCTGGTCGTCGGGGCTCACCAGGGGCTTCGAGGCGGGAGGCATGCTGCTGGCCCGATTGTTGGTGTTGTGGTTGGTAGCAGGAGTGGTGTCGCGCTCTGTCGATGCCGACGCCGTGTTGGGCGTGTTTCGAAAATTGGGTTTGGAGCGCCTCGGCCTGGTGTTCGGCCTGGCCCTCAATGCGCTGCCCCGCCTGGTTGTTGCCGGTCGCCAGGTCTGGATTGCTCATCAGGTACGCTCGGCGTCGAGATTTGAAGCCTGGAAGCGCCTCCCGGCGCTGGCCGAGGTGTTGCTGGCTCATACCGTCCGAATCGCCGACGATGCGGCGGGCGCCGCGGCTCTTCGCGGCCACTCAGACCTCGTCAGGTCTCGTCAAGCGACCTTGGTGTGCCCGGCCCCGGTCATCGTTCTGACAGGGCGACCGGGGACCGGGAAGACGACGGTGTTGGAGCAGATCATCGAACAGTTAAACCGGAGTGCGTCCGAGGTGGCCGGGTTGATCCAGCCTGGGGAGTTTCGCGACGGGGCCAAAATCGGCTTCTTCGTCAGAGATTTGCAGACGGGTGAGGAAGCGCCTCTGGCCCGGAGAACTTCTCGGGAGTCAGGTCAGCATGGAACCGGGTTTCAATTCGACCAGGCCGGCCTGAATTTGGCTCGGCAGGCCCTGGCCTCGGCGCCCGAGGGTGCGGTTTTGGTTGTGGATGAACTGGGGCCGGTCGAACTTCGGGGCAAGGGCCACATGCCGGCGCTGCGTCAGGCATTGGCGTTACGGCCCCCAAGGGTTCTGATTCTGGTCGTTCGCCGCCACCTCGTGCCGGC
>JAUWTC010000263.1 GCA_030609785.1 Holophagae bacterium | reverse complement strand
CACCAACTCGGGCGTCTCCTCGGCCTCCTTGGCGATGGCCAACATTGCCTCGCAGAATGCCCTGATTTCTTCGGGACCGACGCTTTCGGTCGGTTCGATCATCAAGGCGCCGTGCACGACCAGGGGGAAGCTCATGGTCGGTGGATGGAAGCCGTAGTCCAAGAGTCTCTTGGCGATGTCGGTGTTATGAACGCCGTGTTTGACCTGCTCTGAGTCGTCGAAAACGACTTCGTGCATCGTCGGCGTGTCGTACTGCAGATGGTAGGCGCCTTCGAGCCGTTTCCTGATGACGTTGGCGTAGAGTACGCCGGTTTCGGACATCTCACGCAGACCGTCACCGCCCATGCCTCGCATGTAGACCAGGGCCCTCAGCAGGATCAGAAACGAACCTGAAAAGCCGCGAAGGGAGCCGATGGAGTCTTCATCGGACCACAGCATGGCGAAGCCGTCGTCTGATTTGACGACCCGAGGCACCGGCAGGTAGGGAAGCAGAGCTTCGGAGACTGCGACCGGCCCGGCGCCGGGGCCGCCTCCGCCGTGCGGCGTGGAAAAGGTCTTGTGCAAATTGATGTGCATCGCGTCGGCGCCCATCAATCCGGGCAGGGCGCGCCCGACGAAGGCGTTGAGGTTGGCGCCGTCCATGTAGACAAAGCCGCCTCGGGAGTGCACCAGGTCGGCAATTTCAACGATGCGGTGTTCGAAGACCCCCAGGGTGTTGGGCACGGTCAGCATGACCGCGGCGACACTTGAGTCCATCGCGGCGTCCAGGGCTTCGAGGTCGACGGTACCGTCCGGCCCAGACGGAATTTCGACCGCGCGGAAACCGGCGAAGGCGGCGGTGGCGGGGTTGGTGCCGTGGGCGGAGTCGGGAACCAGGACGATTTCCCGGTTTTCGCCTCGGGCCTTCAGGGCCTTGCGGATCATCAGGATTCCAGCCAACTCCCCGTGAGCGCCGGCTGCCGGTTGCAGGGTGACGCCGGGCATGCCGGTGATGGTCTTGAGCGTCTCCTCGAGTTCCCACATCACCTGCAGAACTCCCTGGACCTGATGGTCAGGCTGCAGGGGGTGCGCGGCATTGAAGGCGGAAAGCCCGGCCACGGCCTCGTTGATGCGGGGGTTGTACTTCATCGTGCACGAGCCCAGAGGATAGAGGCCCTCATCAACCGCGTAGTTGAGTTGGCTCAGGCGGTGGAAGTGGGTGACGACATCCATCTCGCCGATATCGGGCCACAGGGGTTGGTCGTCCAGAAGGGCTTCGGCCGGCATTACCAAGGCAGGGTCGACCGAGGGACCGTCGAAAGTGGGCAGGAGGATACCCTGCCGACGCCGCCGGTTGGGGTTGCGTTCGAAAAACAGCGGTTCGTCTCGGAGCGCTCGGTGTTTCATGATGCCATCCTCAGGGCGTTGACCAGAGCGTCGAGGTCGGCGCTGGAGTTATGTTCGGTCACAGCGATCAGCAGGCCGTCCGGCCACCTGTCATTCCATCGGGCGACAGGAATGCCGGCCAAAACGCCGGCCTGCTCGGCCTTCCGGGCGGCCTCCGGCCCGCCGATGGGCCCTCGGATCAGGAATTCGTTGAAGAAGGGCGAATCGGGGAAGGCGAGCCGCCAACCGGTGTCTTCGTCAACCAGCCGGCGTGCCAGTTCGTGGGCGCGGCTCAGGTTGTCTTGGGCAAGACGCCTCAGCCCTGCGCCGCCGATGGCCTCAAGCCAGACGGTAGAAGCCAGGGCCATCAAGCCCTGGTTGGTGCAGATATTGGAGGTGGCCTTGGCCCGTCGGATGTGCTGCTCCCGGGTCGAGAGGGTCAGGCAGAAGGCGCGGTCACCTTCACTGTCAACGGTTTCTCCGCACAGACGGCCGGGCATCTGCCGGACAGTCTTTTCCCTACAGGTGAAAAAGCCGAGGTGAGGACCACCGTAGCCTGGTGCAACGCCGAAGCTCTGGGCCTCGCCACAGACGACGTCGAATTCGAAGTGGCCCCCAGCCTTGAGCAGTGCCATTGACAGGGCCTCGGTAACGACGTGAACCGCAAGGGCGCCGACGCCGTGGGCGGCCTGAGAGACCGCGCCGAGATCTTCGACGACGCCGAGAAAATTGGGGGACTGCACGGCGACGCAGCAGGTATCGCCGGTGATGGCCGCTGCAAGGGCTTCGCCGTCGAGGCGTCCATCGGGTCCGGCGGGCACGGTGACGATTTCCAGCCCAGTTGGTTCGGCGTAGGCGTCCAGGACCGATCGATAGATCGGGTGCACGGTTTCGGCCAGGACGACTCTCGATCTTTTCGTTCGCAAGACGCGGTATGCAAAGAGTGCCGCTTCGACCAGGGCGGTTGCCCCGTCATAGAGCGACGCGTTGGAGACCTCCATGCCGGACAGGCGCGTCATCAGCGTCTGGAATTCGAAAAGCGCCTGGAGTGTGCCCTGGGAGATCTCGGGTTGGTAGGGGGTGTAGGAGGTGAAGAACTCGGCGCGCGAAAGGACGGCATCGACGGCCGTGGGACGGATGTGGTTATAGACACCGGCACCGAGGAAAGAGGGCGTCCTGGCAGCGGTCGTATTGTTCAGGCCGAGGTCAAAGAACGCTCTTCGAAGAGCCGTTTCATCCTGGGCGGGCGGCAGATCGAGGCGGTCGATGCGGATGGCCTCCGGAAGCCGTGCGAACAACTGATCAATCGACTCGAGGCTCAACTCATCCAGGAGGTTCCGGCGATCCTCCGGACCGGCGCCGATCCACGGGTGCATCAGTGTTGCTCCGCCTCAATCAGGGCGGCGTAGGCCTCGGCGTCCATCATGTCCAGACCTTCGACTGAGCCTGTGATCTTGACCAGCCAGCCTTCGTCGAAGGGTGACTGGTTGACCAGACTGGGATCATCCTCAAGGGCCTCGTTGACCTCGATCACCTCGCCCGACAGGGGCGCGAGCATTTCGGAGACCGCCTTGACCGATTCGAGGGTTCCCATTTCCTCGCCCGCCTCGACGGCATCTCCGACGGCCGGCAGCTCGACGAAGACCACCTCGCCCAACTGATCCTGGGCATAGTGCGTGATGCCGATGACGACGGTGCCGCCTTCGACGCGCGCCCACTCGTGACTTTTGGTGTACAGCAGATCTTGTGGAATGGACATGATTCCTCCTTGATCGGCCCCCTAGGCCGATCCGCTTTTCTTCTTGCGAGAGTAAAAGGGCATTTCGATGACGCGGGCGCGAAGCCGGCGGGAGCGAATCTGGACGAAAAACTCCGAGCCGATCTCGGTGTGGTCCGAGGGAAGGTATGCCATGCCCAGGGCCTTGCCGAATGTCGGAGACTGGGTGCCCGAGGTGACGGATCCAGCCGGTTCAGTATCGGTCTCACCCAGGAAGACCTCGTGATCATGTCGGGCAATGCCGCGGTCGATCATCTCGAAACCGACCAGTCGGCGGTCGATGCCGTTCTCCGCCTGGGCCTCCAGGACGTCCCGTCCGACGAAATCGCCCTTGGCCAGCTTGACAATCCATCCCAGCCCCGCCTCCAGCGGTGTCGTCTCGGCGTCGATCTCCTGACCGTAGAGGCACATTCCGGCTTCAAAGCGCAGCGTGTCGCGGGCGCCGAGACCCGCGGGGATCAGACCTTTGGGACCACCCTCCTCCAGGAGAGCCCGCCAGACGACCGGAGCATCCTCGGGGGCGGTGTAGAGCTCAAAACCGTCCTCCCCGGTGTAGCCGGTCCGGGCGATCAGGGCTCGCCGGCCGGCGACCTTGCCCCACACGAAACGGTAGTAGCGAATGGCCCCAAGGTCTGTCGACGTCAGGGCCTGAACGATCTCGGGCGCCACAGGGCCCTGAACCGCCATCTGAGCCCATTGGTCGGAGCGATCCTCGACGGTCACGCCCTCCTGGCCCTCGGCGAGACCCTGAAGGTATGCGACGTCCTTGGTTCGATTGGCGGCATTGACCACCAGCAGGAACTCATTCTCGCCCATGCGGTGCACCAGCATGTCATCGACGAAGGTGCCTTGCGGGTACATCAGCCCGGTGTATTGTGCCCGGCCGACGGCCAGCTTCGAGTGATCGTTGCACGAGAGGTTCTGCACGAAATCGAATGCTTTTGGGCCGGTGATGAACACCTCTCCCATGTGGGAGACGTCGAACAGACCGGCCTTGGTTCGGACCGCCGTGTGTTCCTCCGCCAACGAGGTGTATTGCACCGGAAGCGAGTACCCGGCAAAGGGGACCATCCGCCCTCCGGCGGCAAGGTGTTCATCGTAAAGGGGCGTTTTCTGAAGACTTTCGGACTCGGCCATCCGGTCCTCCTTTGCATCAGGGCTGCGGCCTGGATTCTACATCCAACCGGTTGCTGCGTCGGGGAGATTGATGTTCTTTTGCCGTGCCCCCGGTGGTCCTCGCCGGGGGCGCGAGCCGCCGCCGTGGGCCGGGCGGCAGGGTACCACCAGAACGCGCGGGAGGAAAGGGGGCCCAGCCCGGCGGAGCCGTTTGAACCGCCAAGGCGCGAAGGCCATAGCGCGGCCCCTTCGCCGCAACCAAAGCTGAAATGATAGACGTAGCGGAAACGTCGAACGCTCAACGTCCAACGTCCAACGTCGAAGTTCGCGTTTGGGAAGGCCGGTTATTGGGGAGTTGACGATCGTTGCCAGCGATGTAGGGGTTCTTGCCCGTGAGCCCTTGCGTTCCTTGAGCTTCGGCTGTTTCGTCCGACCACAATCTGCCCTCGGGCGCGGCCCGCACCGCATCCTTCGGATGGGGAACCTGACGGTTCTACCGGCCTTCAGCCGGCGTGCCGGTTCCTACTTCAAAGTTGAACGTTGGACGTTGGACGTTGGAAGTTCATTTCCGGTTTGGTTGCGGCCAACAGGGTGCGCT
>JAUWTC010000157.1 GCA_030609785.1 Holophagae bacterium | reverse complement strand
GGCCGGGTTTTTTTGTGAATCCGTTCTCAAATCATCAGGGCGTCAGCCGATCAACGACCCCCGACCACGGCCGGCCACGCCGAAAAACCACCATCCTCGAAACCTTCGACAAACAGGTACCAGGAGTCCCAGTCCGAGAAGCAGTAAAGGCGCGCCATTGAGGAGCAAGATTGGTTGGATGCAGCGGTCCAGCCGTAATGGGCGTACGGAGAGATCCCCTTGGCGGCAGTACCGCTTGAGCCGTCGGTCCAGCCGCTGCAGTCCTGCCCCGCCCATGTGCCGTCCACCTGCGTTCCGGTCTGCACCCAGAGGTTGTTGTAGTCACCCGTTTCACTATGGTTGATCGACGAAAAAAGCCACTGATCGGTGAGGTCGGCCTTGCTGAAGGCCACCGGCACCCCGTCCAGTCGGACCCAGGGCCCGTCGTGGGTCAGGCGGTCGCGGGCATCGGTGATACTGTCCGACAGCCATGCCTTGTACGGGCCGGGATCAACGAGGCCCGCGGCATCGGCCAGGGCCTGGCATATGGCATCACCTGCATCAATGCCCACCTGTCCGCCGGCCTCGGGCCAACTGGAGAGGTCGCCGGTTCCCCCGACCGAGGTTACGAAGACCGTGGCCCCGTCGTGGCCGAAGGAAGGCAGGTCCGCACCGGGCCCACCAGCCTCGATACACACCAACGAACGCGTATTGTCGCACTGGCAGACGCCGACCTTAGTCCAACGGTCGGTCGTGCCCTGGGAAGATCCGCAGGCCACGTTGGTCGATGCGGCTGACGTCCAGTCACTGCACGTGCCCCAGGTAAGCATGGCCTCGCCTTGCTCGTCGGTGGCTGTGAACATATAGCCCACCGCCTGGCTGCCCCACTCGTCAAAGACTACCGGCGCATAGACCATGCCGGGCGGGCTCAGTGCCAGGTCAATGGACTCCGCAAAGGGGAAACCGTCCATCCGCACCCAGGGCCCTGCCCAGTCCGGAAGGCTGGCTTGGCCGCAGTTGGTCGCCTTGGTTCCGGTCAGGTCATGGATTCGGCAGTAGGCGTCGTTTGTGGAGTCGGACAGCCAGGCGACGAAGTCCAACGGATTGGGCAGTCCGGCCTCCGTCGCCAGGTTCCGGCAGATGGCGTCTCCAGCGGCAAGACCGGTGAGGCCGCCGTTGTGCGGCCAATCGGTCGAATCGCCCAGGTTCCCCGATCCAGTCTCCGAGGTGATAAAGACCAGCTTGTTCTGGGCAGCCGCCTCGGAGGGCGACAGGACCGCCACGGCGATCACCAAGGCGACGACGAGAACATCAAGAAAACGAAGGTTCATGAGATTCCTCCCTCTCGGTCCTGGATTGTGGTTAGCTGGTTTATTGTATGACACCTCGGTGTCAATTGACAGTCCAGACCTTCGGGAGCATGGAGAACCCTCACAGGGACAGCCTCCGCGACAGATGGCAGCGTCAGGGGCAGGAGACAGCGTCTGGGGCCGGGGCAGGGTAAGGCACAGCGACCGTGTCAGCCCTCAATCACTCCGGTCGCCAAATGCGAGTTGACCACCACGAAATCGAACCGTGCAGCGGCCTTGATTTCGGACAGGCTCTGCCCTTACCGTTGATGATACCTATTCTCACTCAATTCTAGCAATTCGTAGGGCACTGGCCACAGCAACCCTCGCCAGAACCCGGTTCATCAACGGCCAGTGATTTACGAATTGCTAGGGATGGCGAAGAGGCTGAATTGTCCCCCAAAGGGCACCATGACGATACGCCCGGCGCCATCCAGGTCGGCGTTGCCGGGATAGGGCTGATCGGAACCCAGCCGGAAGGCCCTGAATCCGAAGGGCACCTCGGCGCCTTCCGGCGCGAGCCAATCGGGGATGACCAGGTCCCACCGCTCTTCGTCCTCGGGAACCGTCCTCATTTCGATCTCATCCGCCGCAAGGGTGCCGAATTCCACCCGCTGCTCGACCAACCGCTCGGCATCGTCGACAGCTTCCTCGAGAATCTGCTCGAGAAAGGCCCTCGCAGTCTCCGGCTCCTCGACACCGCGGATCTCCGCTTCGACCAGGAGTTGGTATTTCTCGGCGTCGATCTCCTCGGATGCCGTCACGTCCACCTGAAATGCCTGTCCGCCATCCTCGGTCTCAACGTCAAAGGACGTGCCGTACACGTTGTCCCGGACCACCAAGGCCAGAAAGACTTCCTCAACCGTCGATGCCGGAAATGCCACTTCGAATGATGCCAGCCACGGTTCCATATCAGTCCTCCTTGCGGCCGAACAATGCCGCCACCACAATTCCCAATCCATAGAGCAACATCATCGGCACCGCAAACACCGACTGCGTCGCGATGTCCGGGGTCGGTGTGATGATCGCCGCGACAACGAAGATCACCAGAATCGCCCACTTGTACCACCGTACCAACTGCCGCGCACTGACGATACCGAGGCGGGCAAGAAAAAAGATCAGCATCGGGATCTCAAAGACCAACCCGAGCCCAAGGAGTATCTTCGACATCATCGAGAAATACGTCTGAATCGTCACGACTTGCTTGAAGTCCTCTCCGACGCTCAACAGGAACTTGACGACCATGGGGAAGGCAACCAGGTATCCAAAGTACCCTCCCGCGACGAAGAAAACCGACGTAAAGAAGATGAATGGCAGGGCCAGGTTGCGCTCGGAATCGTAGAGGCCCGGCCGGATGAAAAGCCACACCTGGAGCAGTATGACCGGCGAAGCAAGGAAGATCCCCGACAAAAGGGCCACCTTGATATACAGCATGAAGGGTCCGGACAGATCGGTGAAGGCCAGTTGCTCGCCAGGTGGCAACACCTGGAGAATCGGTTGTTCAAGCCACCTGAAAATCGTGGGCGCAAAATACCAAGAGCCCAGGAAACCAAGAAAAATGGCAGCCGCAGAGACCGTCAACCGCTTCCGAAGCTCGTCCAGGTGTTCGAGGAGGGACATGCGATCCAGTCCCCGGCTGGCGCCTGATTCGATTTCGGGAACCTGCCCCTCGGAACCGGCAGTCACGAATCCTCCATCTTTTTCACGACGTTGTCCCGAATCGAGGTGATCTCCCTGCCGACATCCTGGACCTCTTCAAGACCTTTTTTTAGCTCAACCAGGTCTTCACCGGCAACTTCGTCCTCAATCGTCCGCTTGAACTCGTTGGATGCACGGCGAAACTCGCCCAGCGCCTTTCCGATCGACTTCCCGATCTGCGGCATCTGGCGCGGTCCGAAGAGGAGCAGGGCCACGACGAAGATCATCACCATTTCGGGCATACCCAAAGATCCAAACAAAATCGCCTCCGTCTGACAGTATACCGTTTTGGGAAATTTCCACAGCGAGGAAAACCTTGTACAGTGAGAGTCTTGAAGGAGTACGCTTGATGACGATCAAATTGACGCCGCGGAAAATGACGATTCTGGCATTGGCCGTCGTGATCATCGGCGGTGCCGCCGGCGCTCTGTTCGGCAAGAGCACCATCCCGGACCATGAGAAGAAATTGATCGAGAGGGCCTCCAAAATCACCGCGGAACTCCTCGAGTGGTTACCTGAGGACACCGTACCGTCAGACGTCGTGTACGACGGAATCGGCGGAATGCTCGAGGTTCTCGATCCGCACTCCAACTTCCTCGACCCCCGCAGCTACCGGAAGATGAGAGAGCGCCAGGAGGGATCCTTCTTCGGCGTCGGCATCATCATTTCCCGTCGGAATGGTCAGGTAACTGTCATCGCCCCGATGGCCGGGACGCCGGCCGCCCAGAAGGGCCTACGAGCCGGGGACGTCATTGCCGGCATCGATGGCAAAGACGCGACCGAGATCACCGTCGACGAGGTTGTCGACATGGTGCGAGGACCGGAAGGCACACCCGTTTTGCTGACGATCAGGCGGCCGGGCATGGAAGAAACATTCGACGTCGAGATCATCAGGGCCCGCATCCCGACCAACTCTGTACGATTCGCATTCATGATCCAACCTGACGTCGGCTATATCCGGTTGGGCGAGTTCTCCAACACCTCGACTCGCGAGGTCAGAGAAGCGCTGGTTGAACTGGAAAAGGAGGGAATGGAGAAACTGATCTTCGACCTCAGAAACAACCCGGGCGGCGCCCTCGATGCGGCCATTGGAGTCTCCGACGTATTCCTGGCCAAAGGGCAGTTGATCGTTTCGACCAAGGGACGCGCCGAAGACAGCACCACGAGGATCGAGGCGCCAGGGCACGGCCCCGGATTCCAGGGTCCGGTGGTCATCCTGGTCAACGAGGGCTCTGCTTCGGCGTCCGAAATCGTTGCAGGAGCAGTTCAGGACCACGACCGGGGCATCGTCCTTGGCGACATCACCTGGGGAAAAGGTCTGGTGCAGACGGTGTTCGGCGTCCGGGACGGCGGGCTGGCGTTAACAACCGCCAGATACTACACGCCCTCTGGGCGCTGCATCCAAAGGGATTACGAGAGCTTCATCGACTACATAACCCACCGCAACGGCAACGGGGACGACGCTGAAGAGCGTGAAGTTTACGAGACTGATGCCGGTCGCACAGTGCTCGGCGGAGGCGGCATAACTCCCGACGTCACCGTCACCAACCGTGAACTCTCGGTCCCGATCGTCCGGCTTTACGGAAACTCGGCCTTTTTTCGCTTCGGAGTAGAAATCCTCAAGGACGTCCCCGAATCCGACCAACAGGCATTTGGGGAGAGCTTCGACCCAAATGAGGGCGCCCTGGATCTTTTCCTCCAGTGGGTCGAGGACGAAGAAATCCTGGACGCGGAGGCCTTGGAGACTCTTCAAGAGGACCGTCTCGCCTTGGACGACATTTCGCGGGCCCTGACCGTCGAGATTCTGAACGCAACTTCAGGCCTGGAGGCCGGCTACCGCCACGCCCTCGAGGCAGACGACCAGTTCAAGCAAGCGATTGCCCACCTCGAGGATGCCGCCGATCTCTGGGAGGCGCTGGAGAAGTAGCAGAGCAATTCGTCGAACGAATTGCATGGGCCCTTCGGGCCTGGGCAAAAGCCGGCGCCGGAGTCAAATACCAAGAGCGCCCTCTCCAACGGGACGTGCCGGGTGCGCCCTCTTGGACGGGATGTGCCGAGTGCGCCCTCTCTTCACCGGGCAGGCCTCCCAATCGAGCCGTCGATGCGAAGAAGGGCGACACCGGGCACTCCACGGCGACACCCTCAGGAATCGAGTCTCGGCCGACGCCGTAGGCCGCCGCTCGTCTTTTCTGCGAGCCCGCGTTGCTATTTCGTCTGACACCTCGCTGCGGGCTCGCAGAAATGACGACGCTGGTGCGCACGAAGGGCGCGCCAGAAGGCCGGGGTTGGAATCTGCGGGCCGGGGATAGCTACCCACGGTCTCCAAGCCCGGCCTTCGGGAGTGCGCAGGCGCACCCCCGCTCGGTGCATTTCCCGGAGGGGCGACATTTTCGAATCGGGGAGGGAACCGCCCCTCCGGGAAATGACCTCGGCGGCCTACGGCGTCGCCCGAGATTCGATTGCCAAGGTATTCGCCGCGGATTGCCACTCATGCCTTTTCTCGCATCTTCACCGTCATCGGGAGGTCTGCGCAGAGAGAAAGGCATGAATGGCACGTCCCGTTTTGGCGTTACTGGCGCTCTCGGTTTTGTACATCGGCATTGGCTATTCGAACGCTGTCGCTGACGCCAACGTCAAAATATCAAGAGCGCCCTCTTGGACGGGGCGTGCCTGGTACGATTTTCTTCACCGGGCAGTATTCCCAATCGAGCCGTCGATGCGAGCGAATGACCTGATCAGCCCAGTTGACAGTTACTGGCTTGCCGGGGCGTAGGTCTCGACCTCAGGTGCGCCTGAGGTGCCTGTCCGGCTTCGCCGTTGGCTACGCCGCGACGGTCTTCGGCCTCTCTCGAGGTTCGAGAACGAAGACCGGCGAGCGCTTCGGCAATCGAGTCTCGGTCAACGTTGTAGGCCGCCGCTCGTCATTCCTGCGGGGCCGTGTGTTCGTTGCGCCTTACATCATGCTTCGGCCCCGCAGAAATGGCGACGCTGGTGCGCGCTTGCGCGTGCCAGACGGCCGGGGATGGAATCTGCGGGCCGGACACGGCTCAGCTCGCCGCATCCTCCCACAACAGCGTCACCGGACCCGAGTTCACCAACTCGACATCCATCATTGCGCCGAAGACCCCTGTCTCGACCGTTACGCCCTCGGATTTCAAGAGGTCGACGAACAACTCGAACAGGGGCTCGGCCTCGTCGCCCGGCATCGCCCGGTCGAATCCCGGTCGCCTCCCCTTCTTGATCGAAGCCGCCAGGGTGAACTGGGAAACGGCCAAAACCGATCCGCTGACCTCGTCAAGCCCAAGGTTCATCTTGCCTTCGCTGTCCTCGAACACCCGCAATGACGCAACCCTCGCCGCAGCCTTCCGAATGTTCTCGGTTTTGTCGCCTCTCTCGAGTC
>JAUWTC010000091.1 GCA_030609785.1 Holophagae bacterium | reverse complement strand
GGGCGGCAACGGCGTTTTCGGGATCCAGTTCCAATGCTCTTGCGAATGAACGCTCCGCCTCGGAAAAGTCGGCCTTCTCCAGTTGAATTCGGCCCAGTGACACCCACGCCGCGACGTAGCGCGGGTGGTGCTCGAGACCACTACTGAGGACCTCCGCCGCCTCATCCAAATCCCCGGCCTTCCGAAGAAGGTCACCGAGCTGGAAGAAGAGGCGCGATCCGGGATCGTCCCGGAGGCTGGTGCGGAGTTCGTCTATGCGTTGGTTCATATATAAATTCTAAACCCCCGGCCTTTCGGCCGGGGGTATAAATTTATGTTAGGGGGGGTCAGTTGCGTTGAGGTTAATCGTTACCGAAGGCACCGTGGCGTTCGTATTCGTTGCCTCGACCTCGAGTGAACCAGTATGAGCTCCTCCACCCCCGGGGGTAAATGTAACAGTAACGGTCTCTGTGAAACCTGGATCAACAATTCCAGAGGTAACACTTGGAGAGAAAACGTTGTCCGGGTCGGTCTCAGTGAGGCTCCACGTGAGAACGGCATTTCCATTATTTGTAACAGTGAGATCCATTTCCGTATCAGGGCCGACATCGAAATCCAGGTCTCCCTCCGGGATTGTCAGCTCTGGTTCCGCCAAGGCGGTACCCGACAATGCAACCTGGGTTTGAGTCACTGGAATCCCTGCGCCTGAGGTCGAAATATTGAGGAACCCCTCAACCAACGTGTGGATGTCAGGGGGTGTTATCACGATCCCCGCAGTGTTGAACGTAACGTTGATCGTCTCGAATGCGGCAGGCGCAATAGACGCATAGGTGTTGTCAATTGAAAAAGCGGGGTTGGTTGTCAACGCCGACATATTCACGGTAACCGCCCCCGGGTTAGTCACCGTAACAACGGCTGTGCCGCCGGGGACATCAGTGTTGGTGGTTGAATCTGGTAAATCGACATCCACGAAAACGATAACCAACGGGTCAACCTGGAAGCCGACAAAACAGTCCTGGTTCAGAGGTTCGTAGACCAAACCTCCAGCCAGGGTGTCCGAACACTCGCCTGGGAGGTTTGTCACCGTGATGTCAACCGGGGTGGGCACGATCCGCACACCGGGTATGCCGTTGCCGTCCACACAGGCGGAGGTGTCCCAGACTAAACCGATCAGGTCAATATCGGGAACGACATCGACTTCAATATGCGTCGTTCCGGTCACCGTAACGTGACCCGACAGCAGTCGGTAGTTATTGATCGACACGATCAGATCTGGGCTGAAGTACTCACCGGTAATGGTCAGTGTTCCGCCACCATTTTCCGAAACGAAGATCGGGTCGACGCCGAAGATCTGCGGGTTTGAGCCGAGGAAGGTGAAGGTCCCTCCGTCGGTAACAGCTCCACTCTCCAACAAGGTCACGGTGAAGCTCGCGGTGACATTGACACACGACGGAGGTGTGTCGACCGGGAAACGAACGAGGAGTTCGGTCCCTGAGACGGACAGCACGTCAAGCCGGGTGGTGCCGTGGTCCACCTGCAAGGGTGCTTCGAAGCCCGAACCGTAAATGATGATGTTGTCCCCTGCGCCGCCTTCGGCCGGGGTGTTGCCGCTGATGTAGAGGTTGTCTCCGTAGGTATAGGTCGCCGCAGGGGAGACCTTGCCGGTCAGGACATTCCTGACGACGACGTCGACAGCCACCGGGGGTTCGTCGCCCTGTTGGCTGTAGTCGGGCGTCACGCAGATGATGGTGTCCTGGTCCGCCAGGGTCTGGTCGTCGTTGACTTGAACGCCGATCGCCTCGAGGTTCCCGAAGGTCACCTGTGCCATCACCTGGAAGCCGTGACCGAAGATGGTCACCTGCTCACCACCGTCGATCGGACCGCCGGTCGGGGCGAGCGCGGTGATTTCAGGGGTCGGCTCGTCTGCGATGTAGACGAAGCCGTTGGCCAGCGTCGCCGTGTAGGGTCCATCGCTCTCGTACGAGGTGGTGACGACGACGTCAACCGCCGTGTCGGCGTCCAGTGGGATAATGCTCCATCTCGGAGTCTGGGCAACGATCTGGGTGCCGTCCGCCGATACCGAAAGCACGACGCTGTCGATGCCGCCGAAGGTCACGGTGTCGACCGCCACCGGCATATCGGTCACGTTGCCGTCGGCATCGGTCACGGTCGCGCGGAAATTCCGGCCCAGGATGGTGACCTGCTGACCGCCTGCGCTCTGACCATGGTCCGGGATCACGAGGTAAATGAAGGGTTCCTGCAACGCAGACTGCGGCCCGGAAGGCCCGGCCAGGAATGTGAATGCGCCTGGAAGAGTCTCGGTCTGCTCATCAGCCGTCCCCAAGCCCACCCTGACGGTCACGCTCGATGACCAGTCCTGGAGGCGTTCGTCATCCGTCAAATTGCTGATGTAGGGGGTCCGAACGATGATCTGACCAAGGCCGGAAGGCGGATCGCTCGGCGTTCCACCCACGACGATTCCGGGGTAGGTCTCTCCGTTGACCTCAAAATCCACCTCGACAGGCACGACGATGGCCTTGCCATTCAACGTCACCTGCTCCCCGCCGTTGAGAGAACCCATATTGGGCAGCAAGGGCTGGAAGATCTGAAGGGTGCCGGAGGGATCCCGGTGCTTGTATGTCACTGTCAAACCAGCCGACGCCGTACTGACCTTCGCCACCAAGTTGTAGGGGCCGACGGTATTGGCGATCAGGCTGGTCGTCACAGTACCGCCCGAAGACGCCAGACGATGGGTGGTCGTACCGATCGAACCAAGACCGAATTCCGGATTGGGCTCGCTGCCGGCGTAGGCCACCGAAATGGTGATCGTCGTTCCGTCAGGCGCCGCGGCGCCGTCTTTGGTCGCACTGGCCGTGATGGCCACCACAGAGCCGACGAAGGGCTCGGTGTCTGATGCGGTAAACGACGAAATGGCCCACGTCGAGGGCACGGTGATCGGCGCGGGAGCACCCGCCCCGGATCCACCTCCGGAGCAGGCGGCAACGACAACGGTTGCCACGAGTACGATTGCACTGAGGTACTTGGTCATAATGCAGACCCCCGATCAATTGCAGTAGAAGCGGAATCCGGCTTCTGAGGGTAAGGTCGAAATTTGTTTCCCCGAGACGATGCGGCCGTGGATCACCAGTTCCAACGACTGGCGAACGAAGGAATGACCCGTTTCGGGATCAACGCCGCCGTTTTCCGGGAACAGGTAGTTGAACGGCGGGTCGTCGAGGTATTCCTCGGGATAGATCCGGTAGTTGTCCAAGTTGGTCGTACTGCCGGCAGGAACGTAGACCGTGGCGGCGTAGTACCACTCAGGCGACGTGACGGTGCCACCGTCCGTCCGCTGGGGCGTTATTTCCCAGTCAACGAGTCTGGCGTCCTGGTTGGGCGTCAGAGTGGCGTTCGGATCCTTGGGGCTGGACTGGATAATCATTTTGGTAATCGTCAAATCACTCGCGACGGCACACACGTTGACATCAGGATTGTACTCCTCGAAATCAACGGTCAGAAACACCGCTGCGCTGGTGTTGTCCAGGGCTGATCCGCCGCTGCAACCGGCAGCAAAGACCAGGCCGGCCGCGAGAACACAGATGGTTAGCAGGCGATACATGCTCCCCCTCCCTCAGTACTTCACGATGCGCGGCGTGATGAAAATCAGGAGTTCATCGTGCCGCTGGTTGATGGCCTTCTGTCGAAACAGATGGCCGAGCACCGGAATCTTCCACAGTCCGGGTACCCGGTTATCCTGATCCTCGTCGTCGATCGTGTAGATGCCACCGATGACTGTCGTTCCACCGTCCCGAACCAGCAGTTCGGTCGTGGCGGAACGCGTCAAGATCGGCGCGTTGTTGCCGCCGGTGATAATTCCCGACTGCAAGGGCTGCTCTTTCTTGATATCGATCTTGAGGTTGACCGTGCCCTCGGCGGTGATCTGTGGCGTCACCATGAGCCTGAGGGTGGCATCGACATATTGGACTGTCACGGTGTTGTTGGCGATGGTCTGAACCGGAATCTGCAACCCGGACCGGATCGACGCGGACTTGAGGTTCTGGGTCGTGATCCTCGGCGTACTGACGATCTTCGCCACGCCCTCGCTCTCGGCCGCAGACAGGAGGAAGTCCAGGTTGAACGTGTTGAGGATGTCCCCGAAGGTCATCGCCAGGAAACCCGCAGCCTCTCTCGAGGCGGCGAGGTTGGTTCCACCCCATGTTTCGACCGTATAGGGGAACCGCTGCCCGGTCGTATTGCCGTACTCGACGTCGTTGATCGAATGGAAGCCCCAACTGACACCGAGTTCTCGTGAGAAGGTCCGGGTCGTCTCGACGATCCGGCCTTCGATGACCACCTGAGGCGTCGGCAGGTCCAACGTGTCGATCAGGCGCAACACGCCTTCGACCCGGTCGATCGTGTCCCGGATGATCAGGGTGTTGGTGCGAGTGTCGACGACGACCGAACCTCGGTCCGACATCAAGTAGGAATCGCCGGACAAGAGGGCGGCAACGTCCCCTGCGGAGGCATACGACACTGGCTTGACAACTGTTTTCAGCGGCTGAGCGACTTCCTGCTGGGCCAAATAGGCCGCCCTCTCGTTCTTCTCACGGGTCAGTTTGGTCACCGTGGAAACTCTCAGGACGTTGTTCTCCAACAGGTAATCCAGACCGTTGATTCGCAGGATCAGGTCAAGGGCCTGGTCCCAGGGAACGTTACGCAACTCAACCGTCACCGAACCGGAAACTTCGGGATCAATCACGATGTTGAGTTGTGTCAGTGCCGAGAAGGTCTTCAGGACGTCCTTGATGTCGGCGTCCTTGAGGGTCAGGCTGATCGGGTCGCCGGTGAATTGGACCTCACCGGTCTCGACTTCCGTAATGGCGTAGGTGTCAGCGGCAGGGGCCGGAAAATCAAGTTCGGTCGCAACTGCGGCTTCTTCGACCAGCTGTGAAGGATCGGCCTGCCAGGGGTTTCGATCCGGAAGGGCCGACGGGGTCTCTTCAATGATCGGAGGCGGCACACTCAGTCGTGGCTCATTTGCAACAGTTTCAACGGCATCATTCTCGTTCTCGGTGAGACTGTCGACGCCGTAAACCTCGACCGAACCGTCCCCCTCAATGTTGGAGATGACGGTGGTGGAGGAAGCGGCGTTGGCTCTGACAACTACCGGGGCCGCGACCGGACCAGCGTTTCCTATGGTCAAGACGGCGCCCTGAGAATCTGAGGTCAGGCGGTAGTCGGCAGCAGACTCAAGGTCGACCACCAATCGAGTCACGGGGTTTGGAAGCGATCTGAACTGGGCAACCCGCACCTTTTCAACCAGGGGCGATCCCACTGGAAAGACGTACTGGTCTACCCGGTTGATGACGCCGTCGAGGTCTATCACCAATCGATCAGGCGCCGGCAACGTGAATGAACGACCCTCGAGGGCCCGATCCCCACGGAGCTCAACGACAACACCGTCACCGGACCTGGTGCACTCGACCGCGAGCAAGCTCGCATGACCCGCGGCTGCTGCCACGTCCTCCGGCTCGGGTGTCGGGGGCTCGCTTCGGGTCACAACCCGAGGCAGAGAGGCCAGCTGTGCCGGCTCAGGCACTTCTTCAGCCTCGAGAGCTGCCGAATCCCACCCGGAATCCAACATCGAAAAGCGAAGGGTCAAACCATCGGCTGTTCCGGCCAGATTCAACTCCGCGGGTGACGAAAGCCAGACCGTCAGGCGGGAGTGGGTCTTACCGAACTCCTCAACCCGGGACAACTCGGCACGATCAATGCCGAGGTCCGGCTGATGTACCACAGCCGATCCGTCACTCCAGGAGATCTCGGGCATTTCGACAACCCAGACCCCTGGCTGAGGTGAGTAGTGTACGGTTTCCAAACCATCCGTCGAACGGAGGTGGATTACCGGGCCCTCGGCTCCGGCTTCGACCAGCATGTCCCGCACTTCCGGAACCGGGTTCATCGCCGTGACGCCGGAAACGGATCCCAGCAACACGAGTCCGACCGCTACCAGTAGGATGCGGACGTTCTTACTCATCATGCCGTCCCCCAATTCTTATAATTCCATCTGCGCTTAGTCATCTGCCAGTACCCGCACGACCTCCACATAAGGCCGCATCTGTTTCGGGTCGTCAGCCTGTTGCCTGAAAACAACCCTGTCCGAAAGAATGTCTTTGACTTCACCGTTGTAAAGCTTGGTGCCGGGCCGGATGATGTAGGAGAGGTTGTCTCTCCCCAAGATGAACGCCAGAACGCCCCCGGGAGTCTCGATGATGCCCTCAATCCGGAGCTCTTCGATCATCATACCCGGCAGTCCCGGCGGCCTGACCCTTCCCCCTTCTTCATCAGGGGCGTCCAGCCCATCGAGAAGCGACCGGAAAGGGTCACGTCGTCCGGCCGGGTCATAGCTGAAGACGTCGTCGTGTTGCACCTGTTGGTCACCCCGGAGGATTTCGTCGATCCGTGACACGTCGACCTCTTCCTCTTCGACCAACTGGCCGGCTTCCTCGACCAGGTCATCGCCCTGGTCCTGCGTCCAACCGACCATCGTCGGGAAAACCGCGAGCGCCATGACCGCACACCAGATCAGGATCTTACGTGCCGCCATCATCCACCTCCGTCGCCCTTGTAAATAAAGGTCCGCTGGGTAAAGGACGCGCGGATCGTGTAGGGCCCGTCCTTGGACTTCCTCGGCGTGATCTTCAGCTCGTTGACGTTGATGATGCGGCGGAACCTGCTGAGTCGGTCAAAGAACAAGCCCAGTTCGTGATACGTGCCGTCCAACTCAACCTTGATCGGCCACTCCTGGTAATATTCCCGATCCTCGAAGGCCCCTGGCGTAAACCGTTGAAAACGCAAGAATCCACGCTCGACCAACTGCTTCAGTCTTTTGATCAGGACTGGAGTCTCCTTGCGGGTCGGCAGGATCTTGGTCAGACGGTCAAGCTCGAGCTCATACCCTCTGATGTCCTCCTCGAGTTTGGGAAGGTCGGCCTTGGCCTGGCGTCCCTTCTCGATCTCGCGTTCCAGTTCGAAAATTTCCGATTCCAGACCCTCGATGTCAATCTTCAAGTCTTTGAAAACGTACATGTGCATCACGACGAACACGGTGATCCCGAGGATCAGACCTATGATCAGCGCCACATACCAGGGCTTTTCATTGAGATCAAATGCCATGGCGCCCCCTTAGCCCTCGGCCTCGACTTCTGCCGAAGCAATTCCTGAAGGTGAATAGGTGAAGTCACACTCGAGCCGGAAGGTGAAGGAATCCTCACGTGACCGCTGGATGGTCACCACCGTCGGTTCATTGAAGAACGGTGACGCGTCGAGGTTATCGACATAATTGGCAATAGCATTTTCGTCCAAGGCCATGCCGTTGAGCGTCACATGGGTCCCGGCGAGGTTGAGGCCGGTCAACCACACCAAATCCGGCATCGTACGGGACACCTCGTCGAGGATCCTGACCGGACCCTTTTGGTTTTCTTTGAGCTTCCGGATCGTGTCGATCTTGGCCTTGAGTTCAGCCCTCTTGGCTTCCAGCTCTTCAACCTTGTCGATGTACTTCTGCAACTCGTTACGTTCAATCGTTCGCTCGGCCTTGATGTCTGTCAGCTCGACTACCGTGCTGTGGAGCATGTACCACCGAATGCCGGTGACCGCCAAGCCGATCGCCAGAACGACCAGAAGAATAATGTCTGCCCGGTGTCCCCCGAGTGATATCTCAGGAGTGGCTTTTTTTGTGACGGCTGCTTCAGTTCCTGCGGAAACCAGATTGATCTTGATCATCGCCTCAATCTCCGACCGTGCGAACCGCGAGGCCCACCGCTACCGTCATAGCCGAAGCGTGTCGGTTGATCCAATCCGGATCAAAATCCGACTCGCTGTAACGGATATTCCGGAACGGGTTCAAGATCTCGACATCGACCTGAAATCGACCCTTGATGACCTCATCCAAGTTGACCGTCTTGGCGGCGCCACCTGCTAGTACCACCCGCCCCACGCGGTCCACCGAAGAGGTGGCCACGAAGAAATCAATGGTTTTCTGAAGCTCCGCGGCAAGATCTTCGGACACGCTGTTGATGACACCGAGGACCTGCTGCAGAGTGTGGTCCCCGACCCGCTCTCCCTGCTTCAGACGTTCGGCGTCCTCTCGAGGAATATGAAGTTCTCGCTG
>JAUWTC010000376.1 GCA_030609785.1 Holophagae bacterium | reverse complement strand
TCTGACGGGCCGTGTGCTCAAGGGGTCGTGCGGTGGGGTGGCCGGTGAGGCGTGCGTATGCAGCGATGAAGGTCGCCCGAGGGGTACCTGTGACGAGGTGCCGGAATCGGAGTTGATCCAGATCGAGGTCGGTGTGGTGGCAGGGCGAAACTAGAAACTGGAAACTAGAAACTGGAAACTGGAAACGGGAAACTCAAAACAGCGACTCAAGCTTCAGGTTCCAGGTCACAAGCAGCATCGTTGGTCGAGAGCCAAAGGAACCCGTGGAAGCAGATGTGTTTTCTCCCCCTCTCCCCCTCTCTCCCTCTCCCCCTCACAGACTCAGGACGCAGGGGGCAGGGGACCGTACCTCCAGTTTCGGGTTTTAGATGTGACTCTTTTCGGTTCCGGCTCATCTGGGTTTGCCTTCTCCTGTTACTGGTGGGAGGGCCTGCGTTTGCATCGCTCTCGCCGGAGATTCGGGTCGTCGGCCCGCCTGAGCTGGAGAACATTGCGGTCCAGGTGGGGCGCCTGGCCCAGGAGGATTTCACCGAGGTTCTCAATCTGACCGGACGCCTTGGCTTTTCCGAGCCGATCACCGTGGTGTTGATGCCTGAAGGGTCACCACTGGCTGAGGAGATGCCCCGGTGGGTTGCAGGATATGCCCGGGGCGATCGACGCACGGTTGTGCTGTTTCCGGCGCGGGTACCGTCGTATCCCGATCGAAATCTCCGGACGTTGCTCAGGCACGAAGTCGCTCATGTCTTGGTGTGGGAGGCGGCCGGAGGACGGGCGGTTCCCCGGTGGTTGAACGAGGGGATTGCCACCGTCGCCGCTCGTGAATGGGGTCTGGAGGACCGGGCCCGCTATGCAGCCGCGGTGATCGGTTCCGGGCCGAGATCGACCCGTCAATTGGACCGGGCCTTTCGGGGGAGCGCGAGCGAGGCGCGGCGAGC
This sequence comes from Holophagae bacterium, assembly GCA_030609785.1. Lineage (GTDB taxonomy): Bacteria > Acidobacteriota > Thermoanaerobaculia > Thermoanaerobaculales > Sulfomarinibacteraceae > DAOWGJ01. The sequence goes on along the minus strand of JAUWTC010000376.1, from coordinate 2,643 downwards.
CTACGCGCTGTCCGCAGGCTTTGTTCGATTCCTTCAGACCGAATACGGGGTTTTGATGCCGGCCCGAATCCTGGACGGGCTGGCTGAAGGCCTGGATCTGGAGAGGGCGTTCCTGGAGGCCTCCGGCGTCGACCTGCGAAGGGCGGAACGAAGGTTCTTCAAGGACCAGGCGCTGTGGAACACCTGGGTGCCGTTCCTGACCTCAACGGCGGCGCTGTGGATGGCAGTCACCATCCTCGCGCTGGTTGCCATTGCCCGCCGCCAGGCTCGAAACCGTACGATGTACGAGATGTGGGATGAGGAAGAGGACTGGATGAGCGATCACGACGAGGAAGACCAAGGGCAACAACTCAATTGAACCACGAAGACACGAAGAGCACAAAGAAATAGCCACAAAAAGGCGTTCGACGTTGGTTTTCAATCTGTCCACTGAATAGATCCTGTTGCAGCCCCTGGATCTCTGCCTTGATTCGGCTCTGCGTCTCTGCGTCTCTGCGCCTCAGCTGATAGCTGACAGCTATCTCATCCGGCGGCCTGGGCTTGGTTTCGAATTCTCTCTGCATACTCTTTGAGAAGTCGAGAGTGCTCACGATCGTCTTTGGCGAGGTTGTTGATCATGTCCGCAACCTCGGGATTGGACTGAATGACCATCGAGCGGTGAATTCCCTCGGCGGCATGGTTCTCGATGGCCATGGAGAAATCAAGGGCCTGGGGGAGGGACGGTTGAGGATGTTGGGTCCGGAAGTTTGAGACCATCTGAAGCAGGTCGTCCACCAGGGCCATGTCGAAATCGACGCTGGAAAAATCGTTGGGGCTTCTCCTGACAAGACCCTTGCTGAAAGCGACCATATTGGCGTGGCTTCGCTCCTGCATGGCCAATCTGAAGAAGAATCCAGACGCTTCGCGGTCAGCGGTGAAGCACTCACTGAACCATTCGTAGAGTTTGGCGACCGAGGACTCGATATTTTCGATCGCGCTGAGAACTGTCAGTGTCTGCATTTCTGTGACCTTTCGCCGCTCTGGTTCAGAGAATCTGGGAAACAGGCTCAATCTCAATAATATTCCAATACGAGCGCGTTTGAGCGGGGAGTTCGAAGTTAAGCGTTGGACGTTGAGCGTTGGACGTTCCACCCTTCTATACTCCTCACATGAAGATTCCTTTTCGAGGGACCCCGGCGGCCGCGATTCCCGCCGCGATGGTCGCATTGGCCGTCGCGACGCCGTGGCACGGGAACGACCTGCCGAGTTGGGCCGCGGTGGTCATCGGCCTGGTTGCGGCGATGGTGGCAGGTCCGCGTGGAAAAGCATGGTGGCCGTGGTTGGCGGTTGTTCCGGCGTGGGTTGGTTTGATGGTTCCGGCGCCAGTACCCCTTTCGGACGAGGCGGCATCGGCTCGTTTCGGCCGACGGTGCCGCACGATCCTTGATTTGGCTCAGACCGTTGCGGAGGATCCGCGGATCGGTGATCTGGTCATGGGCACCGGGGCGACGTTGGATCCGTCCCAGCCGTTTGACCTTCTGGCGCGCGTCGTGGCCGGCGAGCCTGCGTTGACGATTTATTTGGCGGATGAACGAGGCCGGCTGGTGGCGTGGGGTGGACGGCCTCACGGATTTCCGGACGGCCTCAGGGCGCTGGGGGCCCGCCGATGGGAACTGATTCGGACGGCAGGGACCATCACGGTCGCATTGCGAGAGCCCCTGTTGCAGGAAGGCCGGTTGGCCGGTTCAGTGATCGTCGCGGAGCGAAGCAGCGCCACTGCGACAAGTGCATTCGGGTTGACGGCGCCTCTGGGATGGGAGGCCTATTTCCCGCTTGACGAGGGTGGTGCCTTCGTCGTTGAGTCCGAAATCGCGCCCGGGGTCCGGTTGCCGGTGACCTGGGTGGGGAAGGGGGCTCGGTGGCGGCCGTATTCGGCTGCGGTCGGGTGGGCAGCCCTGGGGGTGTTCAGCTTGCTGCTCCTTCCTGCCATGGCCTTGCCGTGCGTGCTCGGGGGTTTTTCGGCGGTCGGCGGTACCGACTCGGTATTTGTTTTCGGTTTTCTGGTGTGTCTGGGGGGAGCGGCGATCAGTCGGTGGGCTTCTGGGCTGAAACCGCGAGGTGCCCGATTCGTCGTCGGCTCAACCCTTGGCCTCGCAATGGTGTTTTGTGCTCTGGGACCGACCGGTTTGTCTTCGAACTGGCTTCCGGTGCACCTTCTTCAGCCGGGAATGGGTGTCGTGTGGCTCGTGGCGGCCGCTTGGGCCCTTTCAGCTTGGCCGAGTTCCCGCTGGGGGCTGGAGCGCCGAATTGCGGCGGCGTTCCTGGTTGCAGGAATGGCGCTGGTCGTCTCGGCTGTACGGCCTGCGGTAGAGCTGTTCAGGTGGCCGGGTTGCCGGCGTTCAACGCCCCGGACTCAGGGGTTCTTGATCTTCGGGATTTGCTGGGTGATGGAGATGTCGGGGTCTCAATCAGTGATCTGGCCTCGGTCCTGGCTCAAGAGTGGGGTCTTGACGATGTGCCCCGGGGGGCGGATGTCCTGGTATTTGGGCCCTCGGGGGATGTGGCTTCCAGTTGGGGCGATCTCGGCCCGGCGGGAGATCGGGTCAGCGTGGTGCGAGAGTGGACAACCGGGTTGGGGACTGTTGACCGCGTTCAGTTGAGGCT
>JAUWTC010000246.1 GCA_030609785.1 Holophagae bacterium | reverse complement strand
GTTGTTCATGTATTCGAAATATTCTGACATTGGAAGAGACCAACAGGGTCGAATCGGATATGATCTCCCGTAAGGGGGAACCGTGATGCACTGGACCTACAGTTGTCCGAGATGTCGTGGAACGCTCAACCCGGAGGAAGCGGTGATTCTGATCGCCGAACATGCCGGGAAGAGAGTGTTGATCGGTCTTCACCCCGAACCTGGGGTCTACGAGATTCACCCTCCACCGGAAATCGACGTCAGGCCCGGGTCACGATGGCTGCTGATGTGTCCGCTCTGCAATGCCGACCTGCGCAGCGACCTCTCGGAAGACCTGGCCCACCTGGACATGACCTGCGGAGGCGATCCCCATCGGGTCTACTTTTCTCGTGTTGCCGGAGAACAGGCGACCTTCGTCGTCTCGGCCGAAGGTTTGCTGCACGACCACGGCATCCACACCGATCAGTACGTTGAGGACCTGCTGCACCAGAGCTTCAGGTAGCGCGGATCCTCAGATCCGCGCTTTGGCGATTCCGTTCATGGCCGCCATTTTGCGCGCCACCCGAAGGGCCATTTCCAGGCTCTGCTCATAATTCAACCGGGGATCGACCAGACTCTGGTAGGACCGGCGAAGATCATTTTCGGACAGTCCCCTGGCCCCACCAACACACTCCGTGACGTTGTCTCCTGAAAGCTCGAAGTGAACCCCGCCGAGGTAGGAACCGCAGTCTCGGTGAATGTCCAAACTCTGCTCCAACTCCGACAGGATGTTGTCGAATCGGCGGGTTTTCAGGCCCTCGGCCGTCGTTTCGGTATTCCCATGCATGGGATCGCAACACCAGAGCACCGTGTGATCTGCAGCGCGAACACAATCCACAAGCCCGGGAAGAACGTTCGCCACCCCTCGATAACCAAGACGGTGGATCAGAGTCAAGCGCCCGGGTTCCTTGTCGGGATCCAGCACTTTCAAGAGGTCCCGCAACCATTCCGGAGTCATCTCGGGGCCGATCTTGATGCCAATTGGATTGCTGATGCCGCGGAAATATTCAACATGTGCCCCGCCCGGATCGGAGGTCCGGACACCGATCCACGGCAGGTGGGTCGCCAGATTGAACCACCCGTCCTTGTGGGGAACCTTCCGGGTCTGGGCCTGCTCATACCCCAGATGCAGACCCTCGTGTGAGGTGAAAAAGTCCACTCTGGAGATCTGCCCCGCCTGAATACCCGCCAGGGTCTCCATGAAGCGAAGGGAATCAGAGATCGTCTCGACCATGTCCTGGTATTCCCGCGCCCGAGGAGAATGAGCGACAAAGTCCAGATCCCAGTACTCGGGATGGTGAAGGTCGGCAAAACCACCCTCGACCAGGGCCCTGATGAAGTTGAGCGTCAGGGCCGAGTGCTGATACCCGGTGACCAATCGCTCGGGATCCGGCGTTCGCGCCTCCGAGGTGAACTCTGGCGCGTTAACCAGATCGCCACGATACGTCGGCAGGGTCACGCCGTCCTTGATTTCCGTGTCGGATGTCCTCGGCTTGGCGTACTGGCCGGCAAACCGACCGACCCGAATGATCTGGCGCTTGATCCCGAAGGTCAAGACCAGGGACATCTGAAGGAGAATCTTGAGCTTGTTGGTGATGACGTCCGACCGGCATTGGTCGAAGCTCTCTGCGCACGCCCCTCCTTGTAACAGAAAACGCCGGCCGGCCGCAGCCTCTCCAAGTTGTTGCTTCAGCCGTTCGACCTCCCACGAGGTCACCAAAGGAGGGAAAGCCGCCAGACGCCCCAAAGCCGCCTCAAGAACCTTCGGATCCGCATAGGTCGGTTGCTGAGCGGCCGGCATCTGCTGCCATGAATCAGGCGTCCACGTCTTCATAGGCCGGGCAGTCTAGCCCAAATGCACAAAACTGGAAACTGGAAACAAGCGCAGCAGAAGACAATTGAACCGCCAAGACGCCAAGAGCGCGAACCGTTACCTATGACTCGACTCGATTAGAAGTGGACAGAGTGGACAATCTGGACAAGGTGGACAGTCCACTGAGTCCACTAGGTCCACAATGTCCACCGTTATCCTCCAGCACCTCGACCTCCAGTTTCCAGTTTCGAGTTTCCAGTTTCTAGTATCACCATTTCTCTTGACCCAATCAAACAACCACGGCAGGCTTGACATGTGCTGATCAAAATTTGCGGTATCCGCAATCTTCGAGACGCCGAAGCGGCCGTCGCTGCCGGTGCTGATCTTTTAGGTTTCATCTTCGTCGAAGGTACGTCTCGGGCACTGAGCCCCTCGCAAGCCGGCTGGATCCGGGACCTGAAAGGCACTGCAACCGTCGGTGTCTTCCGGGATTCCGCCCTGAACCGAATTCTCGAGACCCGGGACTCCCTTGGCCTCGACTGGGTCCAACTGCATGGGTCCGAGCCCGATGCCTGGCTGGACGCTCTGGGGTCTAGAGGTCCGGCCAGAACCCCCCCGCGAAGCGAAAATTGCGAGGAGGTGCGAGATGAGGCGTCGGAAGGCCGCAGTCGTAGTCCCTCTACTTCAAGGACTTACGGCGCATCAGATAGCGCCTCGTTCGCGATTTGCAGCCGGGGAGGGGCTTCTGGCCGGATCTCTGGGGTGATCCGACGAGTCCCTGTTCCCCCGGCCGGCGTCGACCGCTCCCGGGTGGAGACACTGAACCAACGAGGTGTTCTGCCCCTGGTCGATCCCGGCGCGGGTGACGGTGCGCCCTGCGACTGGGAGGCACTGGCCCAACGACTCGGCGGCCTTGATTTCGGCCTCGCAGGCGGCCTGACCCCGGAATCCGTCGCCGACGCGGTACGCATCGCACGACCCGCGATGGTTGACGTCTCGTCGGGTGTCGAACGAGCGCCAGGCATCAAGGACCACGCCAAGATCCGGGCATTCGTTCAAGCAGCCACCGCCGCAGCCGCCTCCATCGGATCATCAACCCCACCAGAGGACTTTAGATAAACGGCCCCCTTGGGCAGTTCTTCCTTCGAAGTTGAACGTTGAGCGTTGAGCGTTGGACGTTCCCGGCTATCCTCCCCTCATGCATGTGGGCCTGGCCGTTTCCTCGAACAGATTCACCGGCGCAGCGGCGGTGGCGGAACACTGGTGCCGAGCCCTGCACGCCGCGGGTCATGAGGCAAGGTTGCTGTTTGTCGCCGGGGCTAATCTCGAACGCAGGCTCATCGGCGTGCCTTGGGCCATTCCGGACCTGGTCAAGGAACGTCGGTCAGGCGACATTTGGTCCAACATCAGAGCCCTTCGCCGATTGGCCGAGGGGTCTGATGTCGTCATGACCTTCCTGCCCCACGATCATATCGAAGCGCTCATCGCAGGTGCTCATCGAAGCGCGCCCCTCGTACGAGCATTCCGAAATCCCCGCCATCTCCGCAAGGATCCCTTTCATCGATGGGTGGCTCAACGGTGTTCCGGCGCTCTGGCACCGTTTGAAAGTCTCTTGGAACGTACCGAACAACTGATCGGAGGACGCCCGGCGATGTCACTCCTCGTACCGGTCGAAGACCGATTCAGACCCGGTCCGGACCCCCGAGAAGCCAGACAATTATTGGGGATGGATCGAGTGACTCCAGTCATCGGCATGGTCGGGAAATTGGCCCATGGACGCGGCTTCGAAATGCTCCTGGATGCAGCCGCTCGGGCCCGCAACCACTGCCGAATTCTGGCAGTCGGCCATGGGGAATTCCAACCGTCATTGGAGCGGCACTCCCAGGATCTCGGGATCTCCGACCACGTCATATGGGCCGGCAAACGCGAGGAAGATCTCCCACTGTTGCTCGGCGCCATGGATGCCGTCGTGTTTGCAGCGCCTGGATCCGACTGGGGCCATCGCGCGATCTCAGAGGTGCAGGCCTGTGCCCGCCCGGTGATCGCCAGGCCTCTTGCCGGCGTCGAAGACCTGGTGCGCCACGAACGCACCGGGTTGATCACAGAGAACCCACAGGGCATCGCCAACGCCTTTGACCGGCTGATCGACGAACCCGATTTCGCCCGAACACTGGGGCTCGGAGCGTCCGAGGCAACGGCCGACCGAAGGTTCGAAGCGATCGGCCGAAGATTGGCGACTTTCCTGGAAGAATTCTCCCCAGTAGATCGTTCCCCCGGGTGGAGGAACTGATGACGAGGCACTCGACTTGGATCATGACAATCCTGCTGCTCTGCGCCGCCGCCTCGGCAGCTGTGGAGCCCATTGAGGTCAGGGTGGTCGTCGAAGATCGCGCGATGCTCGAAGCTCTTTCCTCAGAGGTCTCGATCACCGATTTCTTGAACGGCATCGCGACCGTGGTCTGCTCGCCGGACCAGCTCATTCAGCTCCGCGAGCAGGGCCTTGAGGTGTCAATCGTCGAAAGGCCCAAAACCACAGGCATTACGATGTGTCCATCCGGCTGGGAAGACCTCGGCACGCCGCTGTGGGACTGCTACCCAACCTACCCCCAGTACGAGGCCATGATGCACCGGCTGGCCGATTCATTCCCCGCCCTCTGCCGACTCCACGATCTCGGCCCGACCGCCAATCTCACCAAAGACCATCGGCTGCTGGCCCTTGAGATCTCGCGCAACCCCGATATCGATGAAGCGGAGCCCGAGGTGTTTCTGACCTCGACAATGCACGGAGACGAAACTGCGGGCTACGTCACGATGCTGCGCCTGGCCTTCGAGCTGATGGACCAATACGGTTCCGATGCTCTCGTCACCAACCTCGTCGACCAGACCGAAATCTGGATCAATCCCCTCGCCAATCCCGACGGGACCTATTTCGGCGGAGATACCACGGTCAGATCGGCCATTCGTAATTTAACGAACGATGCCGGCCACAATTCCTGGGTCAACCCGAACAGGAACTTCCCCGACCCCAGACTCGGAGATCACCCCCACGGAAACCCGTGGTGGCCTGAAACGGTCGCGATGATGGACCTCGCAGAATCTCGACATTTTGTCCTGTCGGCCAACCTGCACGGCGGGGCCGAATTGATCAACTACCCATGGGATACGTGGTGTGATCGACACCCTGACGATCAGTGGTTCTTT
>JAUWTC010000450.1 GCA_030609785.1 Holophagae bacterium | reverse complement strand
GAGTGTTCGGAGTTGGATTGCGCCACGTCGAAGCACTCGACCGTCGTCGGGTTGCGACCGATTTTCTCTCTGAAAAGCCCGGTGTAGAAATCCAGGTCCCAGTCGTCGAAGGCCAGACCCATTGCCTCGTTGAGTTCTTCGAGGGCAGCTCGGCCCCTCTCCAGCACGGGGATGGTTTGAACGGGGGCCGGTTCGGCGCCGTGTTCGAAGGATTGCAGGGGAGTTTCGTACGGCCTTTCGGTCATCCGATCGTGAACCAGCGCCAGAAACGCCTGTTGTTGCTCGGGGGTCAAGGGGGTAGGGGAGATCAGCTGGAATCTGCGGGATCGTTCGATCCGCATGACCGAATCCAGACCGCAGGCGTGACATACCGAGACCGCATTGGTCGACCAGGCGGTCGAGAAACTGAGACGTGGCCCCACCTCGAATATCTGCCCTTCGCTCGGTTGAAGAAACGAACCACGACCGAAACTTTCCGGTTGGAACGTCTCCGCCAGCAGCCATCGCAAGATGTCGGTTTCGTCCTCGCGTTGGCCCTCCTTGAGCTGGACGTTGAAGCAGAACTCGGTGCGAATATCCCGAACATCGGGCGAGACGCGTGTCGCGACCGTATTAACCAGGGCACTGCGCCAGGATTCGGGGAGGCCGGGAGAACGGAAAAAGTGCTCGACAGTCATAGGGGGTTTGTATCAGGTCGGAGCGGGTTGTGCTACAAGAAACTCTGTTTTTTGGGCGATCGTTGATGTAGAATTATGTTGATGGAGAAGACGATCCGCAACGTCTTGGTTGTCGGTGTAGAGCCGGATTTTCACCGGCGGTTCGAGCCGTTGCTGAAACGACGGCATTTCGACGTCGACAGGGTGGCCGAAGCGGGCTGCGCGTTGGCGTTGGTTCAGGCAGTGGCGATCGATGTCCTGGTGTTGAGGTACCCGCTGGGGAACCCGTCCGTCGAAGATCTATTGCAGAACATCCGGTCGGCCGAGAGCCCCTGCAAACGGTCGGCCGTTCTGTTGTTGGCATCACCAAGCGATCTTAAAAAGGCAGGAAAACTGGCAGATGGGGATAGAACCCAGGTTCTCTCGGTCGAAGCGGATTACGAGGCCCTTCAGGAGACGATCGCATTGCTGCTTCGGGCGGCGCCCCGGTTGTCGGTGAGGATTACCATTCGCCTGGAGGCCATGCTGGGCAAGGATTCGACGATGGTGTTGACCCAAACGGAGAACGTCTCCCGTGGGGGCATGCTGGTTCGGGTTCGGAAACCCCAGCCGGTCGATGCGAGGCTCCGGTTCGAGTTGTTGCTGCCGGAAGACAGCATCCCGGTCAAAGGCATTGGTGAGGTCGTTCGCCACACCAGGGATTGGCGCGGCGATGTTTCCGGCGTGGGCATCAAATATGCCACCTTCGAGGACGGCGGAGATCAGCGGCTGACGGAATTCCTGGGCCAGGTTGCGCCGGGAAGCGCTGTCCAGTAGCCTTCCAGCCCGGGGGCCTTTCGAGGCCTCGTTTCACCGGAGGCTTCTATGACGACCTATCGTGACGCCGGCGTGGACATCGACGCCCAGGACAAGGCCCTTGAACAGATCAAGAAAATGGTTCGTAGCACCTATACCGATGGGGTGCTCTCCGATCAGGGCGCCTTTGGTGGGATGTTCAGGGTTCCCGGTGGTGTGAAGGATCCGGTGCTGGTCGCATCGGCTGACGGAGTCGGAACAAAACTCAAGATCGCCTTCCTCTCCGGGCGTCACACGACGGTAGGACAGGATCTGGTCAATCACTGCATCAACGACATCCTGGTCCAGGGGGCCCGCCCGTTGTTCTTCCTGGATTACATGGCGACCGGAGTCCTGGATCCCGATGTGGCGGCTGATGTCATCGGGGGCGTCGCGGCTGCTTGTTCGGAGCACGGCGTCGCGCTCTTGGGGGGCGAGACCGCCGAGATGCCGGGGTTTTATGCCGATGGGGAATACGATATGGCCGGCTTCATTGTCGGTATCGTCGACGGAAGCCGTATTTTGGACTCCTCGGCCGTGCGCGAGGGTGATCTTCTGGTGGGCCTGCCGTCCGACGGATTGCATACAAACGGTTATTCTCTGGCCCGAAAGATCTTCTTCGACGTCATGGGACTCCGATGGGATGATGGGGTTGACGGCCTCCAGGGCTCAGTGGCCGATGAGCTGCTCAAAGTCCATCAGTGCTACCTCGGCCCTGTGTGGCCGCTTGTGGAGAAAGGGAGGGTCAGCGCCCTGGCACACATCACAGGCGGTGGTTTGACCGACAACGTGCCAAGGGTCCTTCCCGAAGGGTTGAAGGCGGTGATCAAGGTTGGCGCATGGGATATCCCGCCGGTGTTTCGGGTCCTCAGTAGCCGGGGGCAGGTGCCGGCAGATGATATGTGGCGGACCTTCAACATGGGTGTAGGCATGGTGTTGATCGTCAGTCCCAAGGAGTTGGAGGGCGTTTTGGGACACCTCCGAGGTGTGGACTGCCCCGGCTTTGTCATGGGCCGGATCGACAAGGGCGAGCGGGGCGTGGAGTACGACCATCCGCCTGAGGGGTTTCCGACGGGG
>JAUWTC010000350.1 GCA_030609785.1 Holophagae bacterium | reverse complement strand
TCAGCCATCAGCGTTCAGAGAGAAAGGGCAGGCACAGGGACCTGCCCCTACAGTGCGCGGGAGAATTGGAGGGCCGGGTTTAATCCCGACCCAAGTGATTCCGATAGTTGTAGGGGCGGACCCCCGTGTCCGCCCTCAGCGGAAGCAGCTCACGACTCCGATGAGCATCGTGTCTTCCGGTTATCGGGTTTTGGGAGGTCACGATGCAGGTACAGAGACCTGCGCTCCAGGAAGAACATTGCAACGAAGCGTTTGTCGTAGGGTGGGCCTTGGCCCACCAAGAGGACACGGTGGGAGCGCGGGGCTCCTGCCCCGCATCGTGACGCCGAGATGCAGGCCGCAGGTCGAGTTGTGTTTCCTGAACCCTGCACCCTGCACCCTGTGAAGGAAATGGCCTCGCTTTTTCGAAGGCCTTATAAGTCCACAACCTCGAGATGCTCCGGGTCCCCCCCCAGGAGGGTCCGGGTGATCCGCCGAAAGCGGTCTGAGGCATCGGTCAGATGCAGCACGACTCGACCGGCGCCCGCTCGACCCGTTGCGGCCCCGCGGTATCGCTGGACAACCGCATCGGTCACTGCCGAGGCCGAGTCGATCAAACTGACCCCCGGTCCGGCAACCCTGGCGAGGGAGGGTCTCAACAGTGGATAGTGCGTGCACCCGAGAATGATCGCTTCAAGCCCTGTGTCCAACAGCGGTCTGAGGTAGATCTCGGCGACCTGATCGGTGATCGGGTGATCACCCCAGCCTTCCTCCGCCAGTGGAACGAACAGAGGGCAGGGGGCGGCCGTGACCGACACCTCGGGCGCCAGTCTGTGGAGGGAATCTTGGTATGCGCCTGACCGAATGGTGCCTTCGGTGCCGATGACTGCGATCCTTCGTGCGCCCCCGGCCAGTGCCGCGCGTACCCCAGGTTCGACAACACCGAGAACAGGGACCGGAGAAATCTCGGCCAGGGCGGGGAGGGCGTGGGCCGACGCGGTGTTGCAGGCAACCACCAGGAGCCTGACATCGTGCCGGAACAGATGAGATGCTGCCTTGAGGGCATACCGTCGAATGGTCGTCTCGGACTTCGAACCATAGGGGAGGCGGGCGGTGTCGCCCAGGTAGAGATAATCCTGATCCGGGAGCCTCTTTCGGAGGGCCTTCAATACGGTCAATCCGCCAACGCCCGAGTCGAAGATGCCGATGGCCCCGCGCATCATCTGCCGATCAGGTCTTTGTTGAGGACCAGCGGCCGGGAGAGATCAAGATGCCCCGTCAGCGTCGCCCTTTCTGTTCCTTCGAAAAGAACCTGAACCGCAACGACCTCGGTGTTCAGCAGGACCGAGTTGACCAGGCCGTAGACCATCATCAATTCCGTGGCCGAACCTTCGAGAGGCTCCGGCGGACCACTGATGTCGAGGTAGGCTCGGCCTCCCGGCGTCACGAACAGGGCCCTCAATTCCGCAGGGTAGGGGAGAATCGGTTGCAGCGAACTTCTGGGACCGGCGAGCAATTCAGCGAACACGATGCGGATGCGAGCCGCCGTGTCCTCCGGGAGGGGCACCGTCCGAATTTCTGGATGAAGAAGCCCGTCGCCACCTGCGAAAAATAACGTGATCCGCTGCTCGGGCGCGGGCGTTGGCGTTGGGGGCGGTTCAGCGGGGATGACATCCTCAACCAGAGCGACATGAGTGGTTCCGGTTACGAGGAGCCATGCCAGAAGGGCCCCGATGGCCAAGCCGGCCAGCAGGATGACGAGCAGGCGACCTTTCATTGTCCGACCAGAAAGTCTCCGATGCCCAGGGCGATGGCATCAGCAAGGCCCTGTTGGTGTGTCGGAGAGGCCAATTGTTCGAGTTCTTCGGAGTTCGAGAGAAAACCGACCTCGACCAGGACTGCCGGCATCGTCGCACCGGTCAGGACGACGAACGGCGCCTGCTTGACGCCCCGGTCCTTGAGGCCCAACAGGGCGTTGAGCCGCGCTTGAACCCGAAGGGCCAGACGGGCACTCTCGTTGAGCACCTCGGATTGAGCCATATCCCAGAGAATCAGGTCCAGGGTCGAGCCCCCTTGAAGACCGGCGCCGCCGGCGCGGTTTTCCAGGTCGGCCGTGAATTGGGCGGCCTCATCGCTGGCCCGGTCGTCAAGGCTCATGTAGTAGGTCTCGGCGCCGTGGACCGAGGCCACCGTTGACGCGTTGGCATGAAGAGAAACGAAGAGCCGTGCATCGAGGCGGTTGGCCAGGGCGGCCCGGTCCGTCAGGGCTCGTCCCGCGTCTCCGTCTCGGGTCAGTCGGACCGGGTAACCCGCGCTACGGAGGGCTTGGGCAAGCCGTCTGGCGATCACCAGGGTCAGCTCCTTCTCCGACAGGCCTGATGCTCCGACGGCGCCTGTGTCGTCGCCTCCGTGGCCGGGGTCGATGACGATGGGACGGGGCCCGGATCGCTCCACCGGTCGGGCGATGATCGGCGCCGGGGTCGGCGTCGGAGGAACCGTGCCCAACTCCATGACGACCCGGTCCGGCCCGGTCAGGACATTCCAGGAGATCAAACCGATAGTTGGGCTGAGGTCGATCTCGAGGCGTCCGGGCGCCGCAACGACCGACCGAACCCGGCGGGACCGTAGCCGGTTGGGACTTTCGATACGGGGCGCCGATCGTGGCAGCAGGACAACGACTCCGCCCCCGGGCCGAGCCTCGACCGTGGCTTCTACCGCCCTGTCCAGCGACAGCACCAGCGTTGTCGTCGCGCTGAAATCCGCAGCTGCAGGACGGATCGTGATCGGTTTGCCCGAGCTGACTCCGGGGACGATCGAATAGCCGCCGACAATTGGCTCGAGGTGGAATCCGAACGGCGCCAAGATGAAGTCGTCAAGGAAGCTCAGCCTGACTGCGATCCCCCCTGGCGAACTGATCGGTGCGTCCTGGACCTCCGCCAGTTTGCCGTTGACCAGAACCAGTCGACGGTCCGGCGCGACTTGCACCAGATGTTCGCCCAATGACAGGGCCCAGACCCCGGCGGAGGCCGAAAAGGCCGCTTCGCCTCCGAGGAGCGTCATGATCGGTGACACTTCGACGTGATTGCGCACGGGTGTCGTCTCGATCTTGAGCCCCTGGTGTCTGAACTCCAGTCTGGGAGGAAGGGTCTGAGCCTGGAGGCCGGTGGTGACCAGCAGGATCGCTACGAGGGCAATTAAAACGGTTTTCCGCATGGCGGGCACATCATAGCAATTCTCTGACCAACGTACTCTGTCCGTTGGTCAGAGAAAGGGGGTGTGATGTATTGACGGGCCGGTAGATCGTCTTCTTTAGGGACTCACGCTCCAGTGGCTCATATCGCCGGATTCGAAACTGTCGGCGAACAAGATCGGCTCTGTACCCTCCAGACCCCAGACCTCGACGTCGTCGATGTTCCAGCCGGAATACCGCCACGCGGTGTCGGTGGTACCCATGGTCCAGCGAAGATAGACGGTGGACTGCCCGCCGGCCACGTCCGAGATGTCGTACTCCACCTGGGTCCATGAAGAATCGGTAACCTCGGAGGTGTTCTCCCAGGCGTCGGACCAGTTGGCGCCGTCAGTGCTCACCCGCAGGTAGGCGTGGTCGTAACTTGGCTGCTCGACATTGAGGTAGCGCTGGAACTTCACCGAGACCTGGTCGAGGCCGGTGCAGTCGAAGGCGGTGGATGTCAGGTGCGTCTCGGGGAGGTTGTCCACGTAGTCGCCGCTGAGGTCGTAGCCGTAGACGTTCGACCCGGTGTGACCGCTGCTGGGATCGGGGTTGCCGTGATAGTCACCACCGCCACCGCTGGGAATACCATGGGCCCAAAGGCCCTCGGTGGTCCAGCCGGGGTCGCTGCTCATGTCCCACGATTGCTGCATCGTCGGCTCACCCACCTGGAGGTTTACCGCCCGGGTGGCGTCGCCGTCATGGTTGGTGGTATTGGTGAAACTG
>JAUWTC010000238.1 GCA_030609785.1 Holophagae bacterium | reverse complement strand
GCCACACTGGAAGACGGATCCGAGGCAGAGGACCTTCAGTTTATCAACGCCCCCGAATTTGGAAGCGTGGTCTTGGTGACCTCCGTCGAGTTGCCCGTGACCGTGCTCGATCGCGGGGGCAAGCCGGTCCGTGATCTGTCTCTAGAGGACTTTCGTGTCCTTGAGGACGGTGTTGTCCAGGATATTTCACACGTTTCCCTGCACCAGAATCTCCCCATTCGCCTCGGGATAGTCATCGACTCCTCGGGTTCGATGCAGACAACGCTGCCGATCGTGCAGAGGGTCGTCATGGGTTTTCTTCGAAAGCTCTTGAGGCCTCGTGACCGGGCTTTTATCGAGACCTTTTCGGATAGGCCGGACATCCTCGCGCCGTTCACGGCAGATTTTGAAACCCTGGAAAATGCGCTGTTGGCCCTCTATGCCGATCGCTCGACCGCGCTGTATGACGCCACGATCATGGGGTTGTTTCAGTTCTCGGGCATTCGGGGTCGGAAGGCCATGGTCGTCGTCACCGACGGGGAAGACACCACCTCGAAATACTCCTTCAACGCGGTCAAGGACTTTGTCGTGCGCTCGGGAGTGACTGTCTACACCATCGGCATCGGCCTCCCCTCCAGGAAAATAATGACACGCCACCATTTGAAGACGCTGGCAGAATTGTCCGGCGGACGGGCCTTTTTTGTTGGGAAAAAGAACGAGCTGAATAGGATCTATGAGGAGATTGACGAAGAGTTGAGGACGCAGTACATCCTGGCCTACACCTCGAATTCAACGCGCCCATCAGACGAAATGCGGAAAATCGAGGTCGAGATCGAGCGAAAGGGTGTCGATGTGAGAACGATTTCGGGATACTACCCAGGCGGGTTTTAGAGGAAGGTCTGATGCAACGAAGACACGTCACAATTCTGTTGGTTCTTTTATTGGCAGTAGCCTTTACAACCCCGGGTTGGGCGGGGGATCCGGCAGCAAAAAGCGCGGCCGACGATCTGAGTAAGGGATACCAGGCGGCCAAAAGAGGTTATTGGCAGGAAGCGATGGCCCGATACGAGCACGCCTCCAAAAAGACCCCTGGTAACGCCGAAATTTGGAGCAATTTGGCAGTCTCCCTCGAGGCCGTAGGGCGGTGGGACGACGCCGGGGATGCCTACAGACGGGCCCTGGAGATTGAACCGGGAAACTCCAAAATTCGCCGAAATATTGTCCTTTACAACGAGTTCTATGCGACCTACATCGTGAGGGAGGATCAGAAAGAGAAGGATTCCGAGACGGGACCTCCCGATGACGAGACGGCCTCTCCCGAGCCGTCCGATGATGACTCGGCAGATGATTCAAGAGCCGATGATGCCACGGCGGAGGGAGCGGGTGATGCAACCCAGTCGTAACATTGCATGGCTGATTGTTGTTCTGATCGCCCTCATTGTCGGGGGGTTGGCAGCTCAGGTTTCGGCCAAGGAGATCATGATCGTACTCCAGGTCGAGCCCGAACTGGACCTGGACGGGACCGAGAAAATCTACATTGGCCCAATTATGGTGGAACCCCGAGCCGAACAAGCCACACGAGGCCTGGACCGGATCGCATCCCGCGAATTCGAGAGCTATCTCCGACGCCTTCTGCGGCGGGAGACACGACTGGAGTTGGTCGACCCGATCGAGGATTTGGCGGTTCCAACAAAAGACCCGCTGGAACTTGTCGGAATCACGCCCTTCTGGATGGACATCGGGCGGGAAACCGAGGCCGAGTACATCGTAACGGCGGCGATTGACGTCGATATTCGAGACCGCGCCGGCTACCAGACCGAAGAGTACGTTTCTCCGCAAGATGGTAAGACCTACTTCCGGCAGGTCATGATCGAAGAAACCGGTTTTGACTACGACATTCTGGTGACGATTTTCGACGGCCAGACCGGCGAAATCGTCCATTCCGAACAGATTACCGATTTCCAGGAGCAGTCTGAACGAAAACTGGAGATCTACACCGACATGTTTGACGACCTGTATACCCTGGAAAATCGGCTGTTGGGCATCTTCGTTCCTCGGTATATCAGGGCGAAGCGGTATTTGTTCAAGTGAGTTCTCAGCTCTCAGCTATCAGCTTCGGTACATGCAATTCTGCCCAGAATGGCGGACTGCCGGCGATGAACCCATGGTCAATTTTTGAACCGCAAAGACCGCTAAGGATTATAATTTCAATACTTTCTTTGCGTTCCCTTTGCGATCTCTGCGTCTTTGCGGTTCAATTATGTTCTTGTCCTGGTCACACTGAGTTTCCAAGGAGGCGAGTATGAAGAAGAGCCTTGCGATTCCAGCCCTATTGGTGCTGTTGGCGGCGGTTCCGGCTGCGGCCCAGATGGGATACATCGGCGGCAAGAACAAGATCCGATACGACTCCTTCGACTGGAAGGTCTACGAAACGCCCCATTTCAGGATCTCCTACTACGACCGAGTGGAGCCCTCCCTGGATGAGGTGGCCTCGTTTGCCGAGAGCGCCTATGACGAGTTGGCCAGACGGCTCAATTTCCAGATCCTCGAGCCGGTTCCCATGCTGATCTATGCGACCCACGCGGAGTTCGAGCAGACCAACGTCATTGTCAACTTCATCCCTGAAGGCGTCGGGGCCTTTGCGACGCCGTCGAGGAATCGCATGGTCCTTCCGGTCGATCTCCCAAAGCGCGAATTGCAGGCACTGATCCAGCACGAGTTGGGACATATTTTTCAGTACGAGATCCTCTATCAGGGGCGACGCGGCAGGGCACTCTACAAGAGACCGCCTCTCTGGTACATGGAGGGCATGGCGTCGTATCTGGGTAAAGACCAGAACTCGCTGGACGAGGCCTGGATGCGGGACGCCGCGCTGTCGGACAATGTGCCGTCCCTGGCACAGCCGGTTGGTGGCTTCATGGCCTACAGATTCGGGAATTCGGTCTTCGAGTTCATCGAAAGCGAGTGGGGCGAAGATGGTCTGAGGGACTTTATTTTTGCCTTCCGAAACACTATGAGTGGCAACGTCTCGCGACCATTGGTCCGAGTGTTCAAAATGAGCGTCGAAGAGTTCGATGCGGCCTTCCGGACGTGGCTCCGCCACAAATACAAGGACTTCAACCTCAGGGGGACCCCGCGGGAATTCGGATCGATTTTCTACTCCGGCGTAAAGCGCCGTACGGCCGAGCTCTCTCCGATCGCATCGCCCAACGGTGATTTGGTTGCGGCCTTCACGACTGCCAAGGACGAAGTTGACGTCGCGGTTTTCGGTGTGCCGGATCGCACGATCTTCAAGAACCTGACAAAGGGCTACACCACGAAGTATAGATATCCGATCGCCCAGGGTCTGACAGTTGGACCGAATATGGGACGGGATCTTGCTTTTTCGCCGGATGGGGCCAAGGTTGCGGCGTTCGCCAGGAAGGAAAACGACCGTGTACTCCTGCTTCTCGACGTCTACAAAGAAAAGACCCTGGAGATGATCGAGCTTCCGCCGGAATTGGGTCAGGCTGCCCAGCCGGCCTGGTCCCCTGATGGCCGGTTCATCGCCTTTCATGCCGTCAAAAACGGCCTTTACGACATCTTCCAGATGGATCTGGAAGACCGGTCGGTCACCAACCTGACCGATAACGAAGCCTTCGACGGGGCGCCGGCCTACTCGCCGGACGGCGAGCGCCTGGTCTTCACCACCCAGGAAGGGTTCGAGGCCAAGCTGGGCGAGGTCAACCTCAGCACCGGAGAACGGCGCCAACTCTCCTTCGGTCCGGGAAGCGAGGACGGAGCGGCCTTTTCCAGGGATGGAAAGAGGTTGTACTTCGCCTCGGATCGAGAGCAGGGCGTTTGGGATATCTACTTTTACGATCTTGAAGACAGTACCCTTCACCGATTGACTCATGTTATCGGCGCCGCATTGAACCCGACGCCGATCAACACCCTGGAAGGTGAACGAGTGGTGTACCAGGGCTTTTCCAGAGGCATTTGGAAGCTGTACGTCGCCGATCCCAACCGGGCGGAGGAGGTTGGGGAGATCGAGAAGCCGAAATTGGGCCTCGATCTTGAGGATTTCATGCCGGCGGTTACGCTGGCGGTAGACCTGAGCCGTGGCAAGAAGGCAAAGAGGGGCTTTTTCCTGGATGACCTTTCGGTCAACGTCGGGGTCGATCAGGACGGGAACTTCACCTCGTACACCTATCTGCTCTTTTCCGATCATTACGGGGACCGCCGGCTGACGATCGCTCTGAATTCGTTCGACACATTCTCCAACTTTCGAGCCGCCTGGACCAACCAGGAACGCCGATTGAACTGGGGTGTTCTCGGGTACGACGACCGAAGTTTCTACATCACCGGCTACGACCCCCTGAGAGACCGGTTCACCGAGAAAGAGCAACTGTTCAGGAGGACCGGCGTGTCCCTCTTTGGTCAGTACCCGCTGTCGACCTATTACCGGTTGGAGGGTTCTGTAGGGATCGAGGACCGGAAGGCGGAAATTCCGTTTTATACCGGTTCCGGTCTCGTGATCCAAAGCACCGAAGACTGGGTGCCACTGGTGACGTTCGGGATTACCGGGGACACGACCAAGTTCAACTACTACGGTCCTCATCAGGGATCACGCTGGCGGGCCCGCTTTTTCTCTGGATATGATCTGGACGAAGGTGGGTCTCTCTACAGGGATTTCCAGTTCGAGTGGCGGAAATATGTTGCAATATCCAGGCGTCAGGAATTGGGATTGAGGTTTTACGGCGTCTTCTCTAACGGTAATCAACCAAATGTTTATGCCATCGGCGGTTACGACACCCTGCGCGGCTACCGTACCAGGGGCATCCCCGGCAACAGGAACGCCCTGGTCAATTTCGAGTACCGCTTCCCGCTGATCGATCGGCTCGACCTGGCCTTCATGCACCTGGGAGAGGTTCGGGGGCGGCTGTTCTTCGATATCGGTGCTGCCTGGTCGGTCTTCGACGATAAGGAGTACAACTTCTTCGGCGAACCTGGCTTTCAGTTCTACGGAGAGAAAATTCTCGAGGACGGGACTGTCGTCTGCGAAGACGATCGGCTGTGCGACGGTCTGGCCTCCTATGGATTCGGCATCACGGTACGGGTCTTCGGGATGCCGATGCACTGGGACTTTGTACGGAAATGGGATCTGAAGAACTCG
>JAUWTC010000285.1 GCA_030609785.1 Holophagae bacterium | reverse complement strand
TGAGCCGATCGACGTCGTCAGGGAACGTCGGCGCCAGATCCGTCAGCTCACCGGGGTCGGTATCGAGGTCGAACAGCACCACCTCTCCAGTCTCTCTTTTCCTGATCAACTTCCAGCCGTCGACGACGACGGCCTCGAGATCGGAGTCCGCCTGGGGCCTGGCAGTCAAGGCGACGTGGGGTTGGGCGGGCAGTTTTCCGCCCGGCTCCATCAAGGGAACGAGACTCCTGCCCCGAATACCCTCAGGAGGTGAGAACCCGACCAACTCGGCAATGGTGGGAAAGACATCGACCAGGGACACCGGTTGATCCACAACACGGCCTTCGGGCAAGCGCCCCGGCGCCACCATGATCAAGGGCACGTGCAACAAGCTGTCGTAGAGCTGATCGATGTGGCCGACGTGATTGTGGTCGCCGATCCCTTCGCCGTGGTCCGCGGTGAAGATGATCAGGGTGTCTTCCACCCAGCCCCGCCTCTCGAGAGTCGCCATCAATCGTCCGATCTCACGATCGACATATTCCACCTCAAACCCGTACTCGCGCCGCGCCTCGTCATGGGTCAACTTGTGTTTGACCGAGAACCGTATCTCGATGTTCTCAATCTCCGGGTTCTCCGCCGAGATCTCAATCAGAGCCGGCGGCTTGGCCTGGTAGATCAAACCTTTCCGCCGTGTGTGTTTGAGACCGGCCGCAGCCTCAATCCGACAGGACGCGGGCACCGTTTTCAGGCCCTCAACAACCAGGTTCTCGGGCCTGACGTCGCAATCCTCGGCGAAGTCCAAGGTCACGGCACACCGACCATCGATCAACGTGGCCGGGATCGAAACAATCTGGCCGTCAGCCTGAAATTCGGCGGCCTCCTCCCCGTCAATCAGGAGTCGGCACTTCGCGTGGGGCCGACCGGGCGCGGCGTAGGGAGCGTGCGGGTCCGAGTAGTGAGCCCAGAGCAGGAAAGGCTCGAGGTCCTCGACGGCCTCGAGCCACGGGATGACCACATCGCTGATCTGGCCGGCACTCCGCTCCCAGGAATATTCGAACTGCTGATCGTACGAATCGAAGCCTTGGTTCAACCCAAATTGGTCCTTGAGCACTCCCAGGCTGATGAAAGCTGCAGTTCGCATCCCATGGGCCCGGGCCAGTTCGGGCAGGGTCTCGAAACCCGCGGCCAACACCTGCGGATTGTTGAGGACCCCATGTTCCGAGGGCAAGAGCCCGGTGAAGAGGCTGGAGTGGCTGGGACCCGTGATCGGGATGTGGGTCCGAGCCTGCGAGAAGCGCACACCTCGGGCCGCCAGGGTATCCAGATTGGGCGTGGCGATCGGTCCGCCGGCACATGCCAGGTGATCGCCTCGCAAGGTGTCGACAACGACCAGGATGACCCGCCGGATCTCGCCTTGGTAGGTTGACGGCCGGAGGCCACATCCGCCGGTCACAACGGCGACCGAGGCCACCACCAGGCCCGCCGCCGGCAACATCTTGAGAGCCGTGAGATTCTTCATGGGGCGGAAGTGTACCGATTCTCCCAGAAGATTTCTTTTGCTTGAGGTTTCCGGCAGGTTTCGTATCATACGAGGTCGGCACGATGATTGCGCTTTTTCGTATCGAAACTCCGACCGAACTCGTACGTATCTGGCAATCGGCGAGGAGTGCTCATGACCGGCAAAACATCACCATTGATCACCATAACCCTGGGCATCGTCCTTGCGGGCAGCAGCACCGGACTGTGCGCCACCCCGACAACTCTCCGCGATCTGGCTGAGAGTGCCCTCCTGACCCACGAGAGGATCGCCCGAACCGACAGCGATGTCCGCCGGGCCGAAGCCCGAATCCGATTGGCCCGGTCCGTCCTCATGCCCACCCTGGAACTCAACGGCACGACGACCTGGTATGGGGACGAGGCCACATTAGACCTCTCACCGACCGAGAGCTTCGTCATTCGCCCCTCCTACGACTGGGGCTGGAGTGCGGACATCCAGCAGACACTGTTCAGCGGCCTACGCCCCTGGCGGGCCCGAAACGTGGCCTTGCTCCAGCGGGATCAAGCCCTGCTCGAACAGACAACCGCCGCCAACAACCTGGTGCTTGATGTTGCGGCTGCCTTCTTGAGGGCGTCGGCCGACGCGGAGAGAGTCGAGGTGGCCCGCTCGAACTTGAAGCTGATCGAAAGTCAACTGATGGTGGCCCGTCGCCGCTTCGAGGTCGGAGAAACCGCCGCCGCCGATGTGGCGCGTTGGCGTTCCGAGCGCGCGGCGGCCTTTCAACGGCAGGTGGTGGCGGAAGGCGATGCGGCGTTGTCGCTCCGTCACCTCGAAAGGTTGACCGGCGCCGGCCCAATCGAAGGATTGGCCCCCCTGCGGCATGTCCCGGCGCCGGAGGGTACCGACGACCAGCTGGTCGACCAGGCTCTGGCCACAAGGCTGGAGGTCGCAACATTGGAGCACCAACTCCAGGCCGCAGGCCTGATGATCAAGATCGAGAAAGGGGGGTGGCTGCCGGAGGTCACCGCTCGGGCCCAGTATTACAGCCAGAAGGCGGTATTCCCCTCCCAAGACTGGACCTCGGTCGCATTGACGGCAACGGTGCCGGTCTGGGACGGCGGCCGAACGGCAGCCAGGGTCGCCGAGGCGCGGGAAGACCTTCGCCAGGTGGAGTTCCTCGGGCGCGAAATCTTCCGAAGCATCGCCAACCAGGTCGATGCGGCCGCCATCGGCCACCGGGCGGCCGTCGCGGCCGACGAGGCAGCCGATGAACGCGTCGAGGCCGCCAGGGAGGCCTACCGCCAGGTCGAACGCGCCTATCGGGTCGGTGAGAACTCCGCCACGGACCTCCTGACCACAACGGCGGAACAAATTGATGCGGAGACGGCCGCCATCATCGCCGGGGCGCAACGCGAATACCAGGCCATTGCCCTGCGTCACGCGGTCGGCGCCAGCCCTTTGCCGGATTTCGAACCCATGGCCATATTGGCTGCTCAGACAGCCTCCGAGGAGTGACACCGTGCGACCGATACACCTATCTGCTCTGATCCTCACACTGGGCCTTGCGGCCTGTCATCCGGGAGGCTCCGAGGATCCCGCCACCGCCAGAGAAAGCCTTGACCGCAACCTCGAACCGAGGAAGGTCAGCGAAATCGTGCCTGAAGTCCGAGAGGAACGGCCTTCGGTCGCCCTGGTCGGCGAAATCAGGGCCTTCGACACCGTCAGGATCTCTTCAGAGGTCGCGGGCAGAGTTGAAAAAGTCGATGTCGAGGTTGGTGACAAGGTATCTCAAGGGCAGCCCCTCCTCTCGGTCGACCGCAGGACCTTCGAACTGCGGCTCCGGCAGGCGGAAGCGCGAATCCAGGCTGCCAAGGCCGACCTGGAACTGGCCCGCCGCGAACTCGAACGCAAAGAGGATCTGGTCTCAGACAAGACCATCCCGCAAGCGGCGTTCGATCAAGCACAGGCCCGCCATGACCTGGCTGATGCTGCCCTGCTCGAAGCCGTCGCCGCCCGAGATCTGGCCCAACACGACCATGAAGTCTCGGTCATACGCGCGCCTGCCGCGGGCGCGGTCACCGGCCGTTCGGTGGTAGCCGGCCAGTGGGCCGATGTCGGCCAGGACCTGATGGAGATCGCTATCGGCGCCAAGGTTAAAATTGTCGCCAGGGTTCCCTCCCATTGGGTCATGGCCCTGCAGGGCCTGGACGGATTCGACTTCACGGTCGATCCCCATCAGCCGCCGCGTCGGGCCAAACTCTACTCGATCGACCCGGTGGTCAAGGAAGCCAGCCGGTCGTTCGAGGTCATCGGGACTGCCCCTGCCGAAGGACTCAAGCCCGGAATGTTCGCAAATGTGACCCTGGAGGCCCCCGACGTCGTGCAACGTCTGTGGTTGCCGGTCTCCGCCATCCTGACCTCTGATACGCCCAAGGTCTATATGGCCCAGGATGGCCGGATTGCCGTCAGGCGCATTCAGACGGGACTGCGGGACGACGGCATGATCGAAGTCGTCTCCGGCCTCGATCAGGGCGAACGGGTGATCTCCGACGTCGCCGGCCTCTCGAGAGACCTCCCGGTCGAGGTGGAAAGATGAACCACAAAGACACAAAGAACACGAAGGGATTTGTTGATGCAATCTTCTTTGTGGACTTCGTGTCTTCGTGGTTCAAATGTCTGCAGTTCCAGCCCGGAGTTATGAGAGAGAGCGCCGCATGAATCTTTCGGAAATCGCAATCCGCCGTCCGGTTTTCACGCTGATGCTGATGCTCGCGCTGGTCGTTTTCGGCGTACTCGGCTACCAGACCCTTCCGGTCAATCTCCTGCCGTCCCTGGACGTCCCGATCGTCACTGTCATTACGATCCTGCCGGGCGCCTCCCCGGAAGTGATGGAATCAGACGTCACCGACGTCCTGGAATCCGCCGTCAATACGATCGAGGGCATCAAGAGCCTAACCTCGTTCTCGGGCCAGGGCGTTTCCCAGATCACCGTCACCTTCACGCTGGACCGAGAGATCAACATCGCCGCCCAGGATGTGCGCGACAAGGTCTCCGGCGCCGTGGGACAGCTGCCCCTGGACGCGGAGCAGCCGATCGTCCAGAAGCTGGACATCAACGCGCAGCCGATGCTGTGGCTGGCCGTTGCAGGTCTCGACAACCGAACGCTCTCGGACTACGCCGACC
>JAUWTC010000262.1 GCA_030609785.1 Holophagae bacterium | reverse complement strand
GGGAACAGGCGTTGGGGGAGTCCAGAGCCACCGAGAGGTCCGGTCTGGGAATGCGCAGCGAGTGGTCCGCACGCAAATCGATCACCATGAACGGGCTTTCCGGCATGTGGCACTTGATGCACAAGGCGCCGTCCGACGGCTTGCCCTCATGGATCTTCTTGTGAAAATGATGCTCCTTGGTGTCGTAGACATCGGACCGGTGGCACTGGGCACACAACTCGTTGCCTTCGAATTTCAGTTTCAGGCTGTGGCTGTCGTGACAGTCGGAACAGCGGACGTCGTTGTGGTACATCTTGCTCTGTGTGAATGAGCCCCAGACATAGACCTCATCGAGGATCTGTCCGTCGGCGTAATAGAGGCCCTCCTCCAGCACCGCAGGAATCTGACTGTCCAGAAGAGCAGCCTGGTCGTGGTGGTAGTCGCCCAGTTCCGAGCGGCGGGAGTGACAGGGAGCGCAGAGTTCGACCAGTTGGGAGGATTGGATGTTTCCGGTATCGACTACCAGTCCGAAGTCATCAACTTCCGGTCGAGCCATCGGCGGGATATCTGCCCACCGAACGTGCTCAGAGCCGGGGCCGTGGCAGGCCTCACAGCTGACGTCGATCTCGGACCAGGTCGTCGTATAGGTCCGGGTCTTGGCGTCGAAACCCTTCTTGAGGTTGGTCGAATGGCACTCGGCGCACATGCCGTTCCAGTTTTGTGCCGCCCGGGTCCAGTGGAGCCAATCATCCGGCGGGATTGCCAGGGTGGGGTTGAGGTCGAACCACCGGCTCAGGTCCGAGTCCCACGCGATGTTGAGGCACTGGAGACGTCCGCCCGGGAACGGTACGAGATATTGCTGGAGAGGTTCGACGCCGAATGTGTGGGTGATCTCGAAATCGGCCATCTGGCCGCCAGGACCTTGGGTGTTGACCATGAAGCGGCCGTTACGTTTGAAAAATCGGCTTGTGATGCCGTGCGAGGTGAATTCGACGTCTGAAAAATCTCCCAGGACCGTCTCCTCGGTGGCCATCTCCATCGCCCGGTCGTGATCAGAGTTGAGCCAGGCGGAATATTCCAGCTCATGGCAGGACTTGCAGCTTTCCCGTCCGACAAAAGTGGCGACCGGTCCGTCACTCTCGCCGGGCAGGTCATCAGAACCACCGCCTCGGAGAAGCGAGAGTGGGATCGCTGCCACGATAACGGCGGTCGAGATCGTGCCGAGAATCTTCCAGGGGCGAAGGTCGCTAGCCTGCACTTTTCACCGGTTTTCGTCGCGAGGCCGTCGAGGTAGGGACCCGATCTGGGACAATTTCTGCCCAGATTGGGCATGTGCCCAGTGGAGTTTTCGATCGGAGGGGCGCGGAAGCGTACTTGACAGTACGGAGGGACATCGCGCCCAGCCCGAAGGGCTGCCGAGCCGACAGGCTCGGACCTGCGAAGCGGGTGGCGTGGGCTGGAGCACCCCGAGGTGAGAAAGTGCCGCTGGGTAGGGACCCGTTCCGCCGTTGGCGGAATGGGCTTAAGCATCGGCGCCCGCAGCAGATCACTGGTGAGAAGTGTGGGCGAGTCACGATCTGGCCACCTGATTATCGGAGAAGGTGTTGCGTTTGAGCGTCTTGGAGGTGTCGACTTTGACGATGCCGTTCTCGATACGGACGGCGAAGAGGTCCAGAGGTCGCGGCGCCGGCGGGCTGAGGACCCGACCCTTAATGTCGAAGACCGACGCGTGGCAGGGGCAGACGAAGCGCTCTTCGGCGCCGATCCACGGCACCGTGCAGCCCAGGTGGGTACACTCGCGGTAAAGGGCGAGAAACCCGCCGTCTTCCAGTCGGGCAAGGTAGAACTTCCCCTGCTGGAAGGCAGTGACCGAGCCGGGATCAAAGTTCTCGATCGGGCCCGCAACGATCAGGGTCTCCGCCGCTTCATCGGTACCCTGTCGCTTGCGCGGCTTGAGAAAATCCGTGACGATCCAGATCCCCTCGAGAAGCGCCAGCCCCCCCAGGCCTACCCAGATCTTGCCCAGCAGGCTGCGCCTTGTCGTTGGTTCGGAGGTACTCATGCTGGAGCTCCGATCCACGGCCACGCGAGGGCCATGCCGGGTCCGCGGAACCAGACGCCGGTGATTGTCAGGATGGCAAAGCCGACCAGGAAGAGGATGAACAACGCCTGAACAAATTCGGCCTTCTCCGGTTTGAATTTCTTTGACAGACACACGGCAAAAGCCGTGATGCCGGCTGCGATTACGCCGATCGCAGGCCACCCGGCGCCGCCCGTTTGCTGCAGCCAGAACTCGTCGATCAGGATCAGGAGGGGCGTGACGACCAGAGCGACCATGGCGGCGAGAGCGCCAGTGGTGCGCCCTGTCTTGGAGAGGAACCAGGGTCCCGACAGCTCATGATCGAAGTGCAGGTATGGCAGAAGAATGAGGCCCAGCGCCCCGAGCACGGGCAGGATGACGACAGCGATCAGGGGCTCGAGATGGATCTGCAGTTCCTGAAAACCCATGAAGTACCACGGCGCCTTGGCCGGGTTGGGGCTCATGCCGGGGTTGGCCGGCGCTCCGAGAGGTGCCTCGAACAGGGCGGCGAGCAGCATCACGACCGCAACCACGGTCAGACCAACCGCCAACTCCCGCACCAACAGGTTAGGGAGGGTCAGGACCATCTCGGAGTCGTCGTTCTCTTGGCTGTCTTGGGGATGGGGCGACACCACGCCGCGGGCTTTGCGCACCCGCCAGAAGTGGAAGGCCATCAAGACGATCAGAATCACCGGCACCACCGTCGTGTGGAAGGAATAAAAGAGGACCAGGGTGCCCCGCCCGATCTCGGCGCCGCCCCTGGCAAAGGCCTGCAGCCATTCGCCGATGCCGGGAACGTAACCGAGCATGCCGGTACAGATCGTCACGGCCCAGTAGGAGAGCTGGTCCCATGGCAGGAGATAGCCGGTGAAGTTGGAGGCCAGGATTCCGACGAGAAGCCCCAGCCCGATGACCCAGTTGAAACGGCGAGGGCCATGGTAGGCCCCGGTGAAAAAGACCCGCAGGAGGTGGAACAGGACCACCGCCACCAGGATGTTGGCACTCCAGTGGTGAACCGCACGGACAGTCGCGCCGAAGAGCATGCCGTCCTGGAGGGAGAGAATGGATCGATAGGCATGCTCCGGAGACGGGTCGTAGGCCAGCATCAAGAGGATGCCGCTGGCCATCAGCAGTGCGATCAGAACCAGGGACATGCCTCCGAGGCCGAAGGTGTGGGTGTATCGCACCGTGCTCCTGCGAACCCGGACCGGCCGCATGTGCAGGACGAGAAATTCGAGGATCGTGCGTCGCCGGTCGGCGTCGGTACGGGGGATGGGCGATCGGGGGAATATTGACCCGACGATGCGCCGGCCGATGTTCGCCTGAGTATCGGAATCTGTATCCCGTGCCATGGTGTGACGCTAACCCGGCCGGTGAGATGGCGCAACAGGCAGGAGTGGTGGGGATTGGTTTTCCTGAGCCCGTTCCCGTGCCCGGGTAAGGGTTTTCACGGGTCCCGCTGGCCCCTGGCGCTGCCAACGGTCGCTGGTCCTGGCGCCGTCGCGGCCCCTAAGGCTGTTTGCTGAATCTGACGCTGCCCCTGTCCCTGCCCCTGTCCTCCAACCCCGGCCTTCTCTCAGATCTCGTCCGACCCGCCCAGTGACCAGGATTCACGAAGGGAGCGCGGGGCTCCTGCCCCGCATTGTGCCCTCAGGGTTTACAAATGCCTAGATTGCGAGTTTCCAGTTTCCCAGGGTCGAGTTTCCTTCATGATGAACAAAAAACGGGGCCGAAGCCCCGCTCAGAGTCGATCGGTGAACCCTCACCGCCTGCGAATCAGCTCGAAAAGCTTGAAGGCGGGGATGATCGGCTGCACCCGGTCCGCCCGGGCGATGAAGCCGAGGCGCCTGGTTTGATCTTCATCGAGGAGTGCCATGAAATCCTCATGGTAGATCACGTGGATCTCCCAGAGGGTCGCCCTCAGACTCGCGATTTCGAGGACCAACTCGCCGACGGTAGCCGGATCCGGGTCACCGGCGTCGATCATCTCCTTCAACTCGACCTCGAGAATTTGGAGTTCCTCCTTGACCGGTTGCTCAGCGTTCCGATGGATGATGTAGATCTCATCCCATGCTATGACCTGAGTCTCATCCAGGTCCAGGAAAGCGATGACCTGGTTGTGGGCTGCGACCGCGATCGGTGGGGGGCCCTCGGGCTCTTCTTGAGCGAAAACAGGGCTGACGACGGCAAGGGCGAACAGAACGATCAGGACTTTCTTCATGAGACTCTCCTTTGGTTGGGTTCGTGGATGATTGGATGACACCATGGCGATCATGCCCATCTGACGTCGCAGACCGCGTGGGGTTGACACGTATCGCTGGGAAGCTGGGAGGCCAGGAAGCTGGGAGGCTAGGAAGCTGGGACGCCAGGACGCCAGACACAAGGTCACAGGGGTTAAAGAGGTCGTCCCATGGGGCGCGAGTACCAGGTCTGCAACGGATACCTTCAACGAATCAGCGACATTGACGGTGTTTTTCCGAAATGGTCGTGGGAAAATGGACAATCGGTCGTTTGACCGGTTTTTGGATCTCCGGTGGGAGGCATGATGGCTGAGCAGTTCGACTACGACTACATCGTCATCGGATCGGGGTTTGGAGGGTCGGTGTCGGCCCTGCGATTGGTGGAGAAGGGGTACTCGGTCGCGGTGCTCGAAATGGGTAAGCGTTTCGGACCGGAGGACTTTGCCAAGACCAGTTGGAACCTCAAGAAATTTCTGTGGTTTCCCAAGCTCCTGTGCTACGGCATTCAGCAGATCACACTCTTGAAAGATGTACTGATCTTCCACGGCGCCGGAGTCG
>JAUWTC010000088.1 GCA_030609785.1 Holophagae bacterium | reverse complement strand
CGCGCCGCCGGCGTCGAAATCGTTGAAGCCAATCTAGAAGCATACCTATTAAGAGCTACCACGCGTATTGTCGATCCATACCATGGCCCATTAGTAGACCAGGATCGACAGTGAACAGACATGGATCCACCATCAGGCCCGGTCCGACGGGTCGACGGAGCTCATCAGGCCGATGCCCTGGCCTCCGCAGGTCACGTCAAGAGTAATGGCCAGCCACGAACTGGTGGAGTCGTCGTAGGCCACTGCCGGGCTGCCCACGTCCCCGCCGAACACCGTGCCGAAGGGGTTGGGCTCGAGGCGGTCGAAGTTGATGCCGCCGTCGGTCGACACCGACATGCCGGAGTAGCCGGCCGGGGCGTCTCTGGTGTCGTTGTAGACCGCCACGATATCGCTGCCGTTGCCCCATACCATGCTTCCCGCCTGGGTGACGGCGGGGAAGGTCTCGTCTCCGGTGACGAGGTTGAGGTCAGAGCCCCCGAGGAGCTTGGCGGTCGCGCCTGGCGCCGAGCCTTCGAAAGGAAACTCGGGGGGCGCGCTCCAACCGAGATGGCCGCTGCAGGCCGCGGCCAGTCGCGCCGCGTTGGGGTTGGCCTGCTTGTCGATGTGCAGCGTCATCAGTCGGGTGCATTCGGAGGGGGACGCGTCCGGCGGCTGCTGACCGGAGCACGGGGTCAGAAGGAAAACGTTTGCGATGAATGCGACCAGAATCAAGCTCTTGAGGGATGGAGTTGTCATGGCGATCCTCCTTGAATGCACGGGGCAATGGCCCTGGCTGAGTATCCAGGGCCCACAGATGAGGTTTCTCACTTTCACCGAATTTTCCTTAATTTAACAGTATCAGATCCAACCAGGCACCCCTGCACGGTCGGCCGAGGTGAAGCGGCAGCCAAGACTGCCCCTCTCCGACGGGGGTGCCAGTTACGGCTTTCTTCACCGGGCAGCCCTCCCACCAACGGTGTCGATGCGACGAAAGCCGTGTCTGGCTCCCCACGGCGAGCGCCTCAGCGAACGAATCTCGGCTGACGGCAGTAGGCCGCCGCTCGTCTTTTCTGCGGGGCCGCATGTCCTTTGCGCCTTTCACCATGCTCCGGCCCCGCAGAAAAGGGGACGCTGGTGCGCCGCGAGGCGCATCAGAAGGCCGGGGCTGGAGAACAGGGACCGGGACCGGATCGAATGGAACCTGGTGACCGCTTGATGCGGATCTCAAAAACCGTCGGCATTTACGAGCGCTATCCTGATTGGCAACGCTGCCCCAGCCCCGGTCGCGGTCGCTGAACCTGCCCCGGCCGACCGTCGCTGCCCTCTGCCGCTGCTTGCCGTCGCGGCCCCTGCCCCAGACCATGCCTCCAGTCCCGGCCTTCGGATTCGCGCAAGCGCAAACCCGCTCGGCGCATTTTCCTCAAGGGCAACATGCCTGAAATCGGAAGAACATCGCCCTTGAGAAAAATGACCTCGGCGGCCTACTGCATTGGCCGAGACGCGATTGCCGAGGGTGTCGCCGAGGGTTGCCAGCCTTCACTTTTCCCGCAACGACGGCTTTACCGAAGTCCTGCCGGGGGGAAAAGTGAAAACTGGCACGCCCCGTCGGAGAGGGCGCGCTCTTGGTTTTGGTCGGCGGGGTTGTCCCTGCCGCTGTCACTGAGAGCCGGGAGCTGAACCTCCTGCAATAATCGATCGCCACGATGCGGGGCAGGAGCCCCGCGCTCCCACACACAGTCCCGGCGGTCCTTTGGCTTCTCTTTTTGTGCCTCTTTGTGCCTTATTGTGGCTGCTCTTCTTGTGACGTATCCAGCCCATTCCGCCAACGGCGGAACGGGTCCCTGGCCCACGCTACCCGCTTCGCGGGTCCGAGCCTACCGGCTCGGCAGGCCTTCGGCCTGGCGTCGGTTCCTACCCCTTCTCCAGCTTCTCCACCAACAGCTGCCTCGCCATGATCATGAACTGTCGCTCGGTGACCCTTCCGACCAAATGCCCGTTCTTGACCACTGGAAGGCAGGACATCCGATGCCGCCGCATCAGGGTGATGGTCTCGAGCGTCGAGGTCTCCGGCGCCACCGTCACCGGCTCTGTCTGCATGATCTCCGAGACCGGCATTGGGCTGTCCCGCTGGCCCGGGTTGTAGTCCCCGATCAGACGCAGGAGACCACGCTGCGAAACCTGCCCCACCAGCCGGTTTTCGTCATCTTCCACCAGCACGTAGCGGACGTTGTTCCAGTCCATCAACTGAGCCACCAGCTCGACCGGTTCGTGTTCGTTGACGGTAACGATGTCCGTGTCCATCCACTGCTCGACCTTGAGGTAGTTCTGCTGCCAGCCACCACCCTCGTCCAGCTTGGCAGGCACCCAGGTATGCACGGGCGCCCCATCCTCCTGCCGAGACACCATCCCTGCAGTAATGGCGGCCAGCTGTTCGGACTTGGGCCCCTTACCGCCCATCCCCGAGAGTGACGACAGCTGCCACTGAGCACCGGTGTGGCCGGATTCCACCCGGGCCTCAACGACACCCAGATAGTGATCGATGTCCTTCCGGTCCAGTCCCGATACCTCCAGGCCTCGGCCGGCCAGCGGCAAGAGCTGCTTCAGGATCATCTTTCGAGCCGGTTCCATTCGCCCGTTGACCCAGAACAATTGGCAGTTCAGACCGTTCTGAGCCGCAGAGAAGAAATTGGTATGAGCATCCTCGAAACTCAAGGATGCGCTGATGTCCCCGTACTCAGACGCGATTCCGCTGATCAGACCGAACCAGAATGCCGCATTGGCGACCTCGTCGACCGGAGTCGGCCCCGAAGGCAGCATTCGATTCTCGATCCTCAGGTGCGGTTTTCCATCCGAAATGCCGTAGCAGACCCGGTTCCAGCGATAGACCGTGCTGTTGTGCAACTGGAGGGCCTTGAGCGTCGGCGCCCGTCCCGACTGAATGGCTTCGAAAGGATCCTCGTCAATCTCGGTCGAAAGGATGCTTCGGAATCGCCCGATGTCTTCGCGGAAGATCTCGAGCGCCGAAGTCCGGACCCATTGGCGCCCGAAACTGACCCGTGGGACTTGTTCCCGGAGGTGCGGGGTGGTCCGACGGGTATCGACCGACTGTTGGAAGAGGCCGACCCGGGTTTCCCTCCACAACCTTTTCCCGAACAAGAGCGGTGAGTTGGCCGCCGCCGCCAGAACCGGACCCGCGGCAGCCTGGGCCGCGTTGTAAAGCCGAGCAAATTCCTCAGGCGCAACCTGAAAGTGAACCTGAAAACTGGTATTGCACGCCTCGACCATGATCGAGTCGTGGTGCAGGTGCAGTTCGTCGATTCCCTTGAGAGTGAATTCGTAATCGCCCCCTCGCAATCGGGTCATCGCCTCGTTCAATGCGTAGTAGCGCGGGTTGGGAGTCATGGAATCCAACTCCAGGTCACTCTTGTTGAGGGTCGGAAGAATGCCCGTCATAACGATGTCGTTCCCCAACTCTCTGGCCGCCGTCCGCGCCATACCGAGAAAGTGGTCAATCTGCTCTTCCTGACGCCTCAGACAGTCGCCCCCGAAGACCTGCGGCTCGAGATTGGCCTCCAGGTTGAATTGGGCCAACTCCGGAGTGAAATGTTCGTCACCGATTTTCTCCAGGACCTCAAGGGCGACCGAAGCCGGACGCCAGGTCGAATCGATCAGGAAGAACTCCTGTTCAGCACCGATCCTGCGCACGTCGGTTTCGAACAGTCCCTCGTCGAGCATGGTTTCCAACGCCTGCATATCACGAAGGACATGCTTCAAGAACACTCGAAGTTCATCCTGCCGGGTTTTTTCGCGGACATCCTGCTCACCCATAAGGCCTCCTGAAGTCGGCAACATTGTATCAAGCAATCAACCTTCAGTTGATTGCTGCTGACAGCTCTGTCTTTCCTCGTTAGAGTTGGTCCTATGCCGACTGAGATCTCAGAACTTCGTCACCATGCCCTCCGGGCATTTGAGGCAGCCGTCGACGCCGTACAACCGGACAAACTGCTGCCGCAGGCTCTGTGCAGGGTCTCCCTCGAGATTCCCGAGGGCGGCCGGCTTGTCGTCGCCGCCCTCGGCAAGGCCGCCCCTGGACTGGCCGCGTCGTGGCGCACACATCGGCCCCTCGTCGAAGACCATCTGCTCGTCCTCGCACCCCACGGCACGCCGATACCACCGGATCTCCAAGACGGCGTCGAAATCCTTTTCGGCGCCCATCCCCTGCCCGACAGGGCCGGCGAGAGCGCCGCCAGTCGGCTCCATCAGCTTGCCGCAGATCTCGGGCCGGACGACCGGCTCCTTGTCTTGCTGTCCGGTGGCGCATCGGCGCTTCTGGCCCTTCCGGTCCCGGATCTCACCCTCTCAGAACTCAACACGACGACCAACGCCCTCCTCCGCGCCGGGGCATCCATCTCTGAACTCAACACCGTCAGGCGGGAACTGTTGGTCCTCGGCGGCGGCGGCCTCAGCCGTGCGGCGTGGCCGGCGATGGTGACAACCCTGGTGCTGTCCGACGTTCCCGGCGACCCCCTGCATGACATCGCGTCGGGGCCGACCGTGGCGTCCCCCACGGGGGCCGACGAGGCGTTGGCTGTCCTGGGTCGCTTCGACCTGCTCGAGCAGATACCCTCTTCGGTCCCTCAGGTTCTCGGATGCCGCCGGAGTCACCAGACCGACGATGCCCATCGGTCCGAGCACGGCCGAACCCTGCTGATGGGCAGCAACCGAATGGCGGTCGATGCCGCCGCAGCATATCTGAAACGCCACGGATACGGCCCCAGGGTCGAACCCGACCCGCTGGTCGGCGAAGCCTCGAAGCGAGGGCGCCAACTGACACGTCTTGCGTGCTCCCTGGACCCGGCAGGGCCTGGCGCCGTCGTCTTCGGAGGCGAAACGACCGTTTCGGTTCGGGGCGAAGGCGTCGGAGGACGCAACTCCGAACTGTGCCTGGCTGCCGCCTTGGAGTTGGAGGGCGCCAGCCCCTGCGTGGTCCTTTCCGCCGGGACCGACGGTGTCGACGGCATCAGTGCCGCCGCCGGAGGTATCGTTGATCCCCAACCCACCGAACGCATTCGTTCGGCCGGCATGGATCCGGCAGCCCTGCTGAAGATCAACGACTCCGCAACGGCGCTGTCGGCCTCGAAGGACGCCATCGTGACCGGCCCGACGGGGACCAACGTCAGTGACGTCATGCTCGTCATTGGGGCAAGCCGCCAACCGCAGCAGGAAATTGTTGAGATTTGCGGGCTCGTCGAGGCCGAATTGAAGTACACTGCCTACCTGTGACTGATAGCTGAGAGCTTGGAGCTGACAGCTCCTACTGGAGGTACCATGCCTGAAGAATCCCGCACCATCGAATTCCCACTCAAAGGCCGACCACCGATGAAGGTGCTGATCTTGATCCCGCTGGTGATCCTAGGGTTGTTGCTGATCAGCGACTTCGTCTACACGATCGAACCCGAGGAGATCGGGGTCATCCTACGATTCGGCAAATTTGACCGGACGACCGATCCGGGGCTCCATGTCAAAATGCCCTTCCCGATCGAACAGTTGGCCAAGGTCCCGATCCAACGACAATTGAAACAGGAGTACGGATTCCGTACAGAGAAGGCGGGGATCCAGACCCGCTACGCCAAGACTGGATTCAGGAACGAGAGCCTGATGCTGACCGGCGACCTCAACGTCGCCGTCGTCGAATGGATTGCCCAGTACAGGGTGACCGATCCCTATCTCTACCTGTTCAAGGTCCGCAATAGGGATAAGACCTTCCGGGACATGAACGAGGCGGTCATGCGGGCGGTTGTCGGCGACCGCAGCGTCGACGAGGTGATCACCGTCGGCCGGCAGGAGATCGAGAACGAGGTCCGGTCGGGACTCCAGGAACTGTGCAACCAGTACGAGATCGGCATCACGGTCGATCAGATTGTGCTGCAGGACGTCAACCCGCCCGATCCGGTCAAACCTTCGTTCAACGAGGTCAACCAGGCGGAGCAGGAACGGGAACGGGCGATCAACGACGCCCGGGCCGACTATAACCGGGTTATCCCGCGCGCCCGCGGAGAGGCCCTGCGCATGATCGAACAGGCTGAAGGCTACGCTGTCGACCGGGTCAACCGGGGCAAGGGCGACGCCGCTCTCTTCGACGAGCTGCTGATGGCCTACCGCCGTGCACCGGAGGTCACGAGACGCCGCATGTACCTCGAGACCATGGAGAAGATATTCCCCAAGGTTGGAAAGAAGGTCCTGCTGGATGACGGCCTGGAGGGTATCCTCCCACTGATGTCGCTGGGCAAGGAGGTGAAACCATGAAACAGACCGCGATGATCACAATCGGCATCCTGGTCCTTCTGGCCGTTCTCACGGCGGGTGGCGCCTTCTTCATCGTCGACGAGACCGAGCAGGTGGTCATTACCCAGTTCGGCAAACCGGTCGGCGAAAGCATCACCACCCCAGGCCTCAAGATGAAAATCCCCTTCCTGCAGAAGACCAACTTCTTCGATCGCCGCTTCCTCGAATGGGACGGCGAACCCAACGAGGTCCCGACGGCGGACAAAAGGTTCTTCTTCGTCGACACCTATGCACGCTGGCGGATCGCCGACCCGCTGCTGTTTTTCAAACGCCTTCGCGACGAGTATGGCGCTCAGTCCCGCCTGGACGACATCCTCGATGGTGAGACCCGCAACACGATCGCCAAACACGATCTGATCGAAGCGGTCCGCAGCACCAATCGAGTGTTCGTGCAATCCTCTGATGGCGCCCAGAACACCGAGGCGCCGAAGAGCATTGAGTTTGGTCGGGGGGTGCTGGAAGATGAAGTCCTGCGCAATGCCTCGGCCCGAGTCGCAGATCTGGGCATCGAAATCCTGGACTTCCGCTTCAAACGGACCAACTACGCAGAGGTTGACCGCCCCAAGGTCTACGAGCGCATGATCTCCGAGCGCAAACGCATCGCCGAACAGTTCCGTTCAGAAGGCGCCGGCGAGGCCGCCCGCATCATCGGCAACAAGGAACGCGAACTGAAGTCGATTACTTCCGACGCCTACCGGCAGTCCCAGGAAATCCGCGGACGGTCGGATGCCGAGGCAGCGGACATCTACGCCAAGGCCTACAATAAGGATCCGGAGTTCTATCGATTCATCAAGACGATGATGGTCTATGAATCGACGATGGACGAGGACACCGTCCTGCTGCTGGGCACAGACGGCGATTTCTTGAAGTACCTGGAGAAGGCGAAGTAGCACTCGGCCATCAGCAAAGTGAGTAGTTTTGGAAAATCAGGGAATAGCCATCAGGAGGCAAAGTAGAGGTTAGGTTTGCTACACTCCTGGCTGGAGGCTCAGTCTCCGAAGTTTTTTCACTGCCGGCAACGATTCAGGGTCGGTCATAGGAGGAGGAAAATTATGCGTTCAAAGGGCTTTCACTGCTTCACTATTTTATTTGCCATCGCTGCAATCGTGCTTGTCACCCAGGTGGCGGCGGCAGACGTACTGCAGACCGAGGACTTCGAGACCGACGGCAACGGGGTCCGCTACACTCTGACCGAGGAATGCACCGACGGTAGTGGCGACTTCTTCACGCGGACCGACGGCAGCAACATCGGCTCTTTTGTCGAGTACACCGGACCGAATAACGCCTTCTTTTTTGCTGCCATGGACACTAACGGGGCTCCGTGCACCCTGAACAGCGAGTCGATCGAGCTCAACGCTACTACCACAACGAACTACGGCACCCTGATGGTCTACGCCGTGTTCGCCGAGGATGACTCGACCGACGGGGCAGAGGACTGGGACGACGACAGCCAGGTCATTCTGGAAGCGAGCCTCGACGGTGGGGCCTATGCGCCACTGATCTGCTTCGCAGCCCATGCCACCGACAACAACACCGAGCCAGGCCTCGACGCCGACTGTGACGGAGTTCGAGACGGCGCCGCCTTGACGCCGACCTTCACCGAGTACTCGGCTGCGATCGCCGGTACTCCGGACAGCGTCCAGCTGCGCATCCGGGTCGAGAACCTCACCTCAGGTGACGAGGACATCGCCTTTGACTACATCAGGCTCGAGGGTGTGATCGTCCCCGTAGAACTGCAGAGCTTCCAGATCGACTGATTTTTTGATCGACCATCTATGATCATGAAGCGGCAGCCACCCGGCTGCCGCTTTGATTTCTGATATTCCAGCGAGGCGCCTTTCCAGTGCGGCTCTCCCGCCGCTGTTCCTTTAGCTCTGCGTGAGCTTCTCCGCCACCATCTTGAGGTCGTCCCAGACTTT
>JAUWTC010000388.1 GCA_030609785.1 Holophagae bacterium | reverse complement strand
CTAACAGGTATGATGGTGTTCTGAGCTGCCGGAGTGGCGGAATGGTAGACGCCAAGGACTTAAAATCCTTTGTCCGTAGGGGCGTGCGGGTTCGATTCCCGCCTCCGGCACCATGCTCGCTGCGAAAACTGGTGAGCACTGCAGGCTCATCCCTCGAATCATCACCGTCTCCGGGCCTGTTGCCGCCTTTGATAGAGGCGCTCGGTAAAGCCGCCCTCCTGTTCAAAGGCCTCAGACTGTGCCGCGAGTTGGCGGTCCAGAAGGCTGCAGGCTACTGCGATGAGAACCAGTGCGGCGTTGGCGGCGATCTCGGGATAGGTGGACAGAGTGGACGCCGTGGACTGTGTGGACGGCCCGGAAGGTCCTGTTTGCTCGTGCTGTGGACTGCTGCCTCGGATCTCCTTCACCCAATCGGCAACTTCATCCGCGGTTGTGCAACGCCGATCAATCAACAGCTGCCGCCTGGGGTCGTCTCGCTTCCACTGGGGTAGATTCCGCTGCCGAAGGAAATCCTCGTAATCCAACCGCAATTCTTCCAGGCTCGCCCGAGCCACGCTGGTCAGCTTCAACTCAAACTTTTTCGAAGTTCCCGACGCCTGGCTGCCTTCGGCGATATTCTGCACTCCCGACCGTGCTGCCTGCACCATCTGGTCATGGGTGCGGCTCCGCTTGTCGATATAGCGGTCGCAAAATCGTACGGTCACATCGTAGGCCAGTTGGGCCACCTGAAAACTCTTTAGTCTCCGGTATCCCCCATGCTTCGGGATTAACGGCTCGCCAGGTCTGCTGTCACTTCGGTCAGTCATGTCGGTGCCGCCTTGAACGTAACAGAAGTGGACCGAGTGGACGTGGTGAACAGAGTGGACAACTGGGGGAGCCCACTGCGTTGAGGTCCACTTCGTCCACCAAGTCCACAATGTCCACTTGTATCTTCCGTACCCTATTCAAAGTCCAACATCATCTGTTCGTCGTCGTCATCGATGGGCCAATAGCGCCGCTCCATCGCCAACAGCAGGGCCTTGATTTTCAAACCGCCGCCGAAGCCGACGAGGGCACCGTCGGCGCCCACGACGCGGTGGCACGGGATGACGATCGGGATCGGGTTGGCCCCGTTGGCGCCGCCGACGGCGCGGGTTGCGCCGGGTTGGCCCAGAGCCTTGGCGATCTCGCCGTAGCTCCGGGTCTCGCCGTAGGGGATCAGTTTCAGTTCATTCCAGACCTGGAGTTGGAAGGGTGTTCCCTCCGGCGCGAGGTCGATCTCGAAGGCCATGCGTTCGCCGGCGAAATATTCCTTCAACTCACTTTCGATTTCACCGGTGTGGCCGGTGTCGTGGAGAACCTCGATGTCGTCGGCCTTCAGCCGGTCGACAATGGTTGGCCCAGTCAGTGCCTCGAGAAATTCGATGTGGGCCAGAATGCCGTCAGCGTTGGCCACGATCTGCAGTGGACCGCAAGGAGAGTCAATGGTGCTGGTGTAGCTGGCCATAGCTCAGATCGAGCTTACTCTGCTCCGGCGATAAATGACAGCGGACGCTCGGCACTCGGTGCCGAGCAAGGGATCAGGGGATAGGGAATAGGGGTCAGGGGTCGCGCAGTACCCTAAACTCTAATCCCTAATCCCTAATCCCTATACCCTTGTCAACGCGACTCGACGGACTCCCGGACCTTGATGGCTGCGGCCAGGGCCGCAGCGCCGGTTCGGCCGTCGACCAGCGGGGCTTTTTGGCCCCGGCAGGCCTTGACGAACGCGTCGATCTCGGCGCCCAGCGGTTCCTGGTTCTGAACCTCTACGAGGCGCGGCTCGATGTCAGCGCTTCCCTCATGGCGGACCAGACGTGCAGACTGGACCGTTTGCTCTGCGTAGTCGATGGAGAAGTAGCCCTCATTGGCGAAGAGGCGCAGTTTGCGGATGCGCTCTGCCGAGACGCGACTGGCGGTCAGATTGGCTACCAGACCTGAGGGGAATTCGACCCAGGCGTGGCAGAGGTCGACCTTGTCGGTCAGGACGTTGACGCCGACGGCGCGGATGTCCGACGGTTCCTCTTCGGCAACGGCCAGGGTGATCTGGAGGTCGTGGATCATCAGATCGAGGATGACATCGACGTCGACCGATCGGGCTGTGAAGGGCGAGAGGCGCTGGGTTTCCATGTAGCGCACGCCTCCGGCGAGATCCAACGCCGCCTGGACGGCGGGGTTATGGAATTCGACGTGGCCGACGGCGAGCACGCGGTCGTTGGCGTCTGCGAGGGCGATCAGCTCCTCGGCCTCGGCGACGGTACTGGTGATCGGCTTTTCGACCATGACGTGGCACCCGGCCGCCAGAAGGTCCCCGGCGACTTCACGGTGGGCAATCGTCGGTGTGGCGACGACGACCAGGTCGGCCTCTTGCACTGACTCGATTGAGGGAAGGGCCTGGACGCCGTGCTCGCCGGTGATCGCGGCCAGTTGCTCGGCGTTTGTGTCGTAGGCGCCGAGACAGTCGATATCGGGGCGCTGGGAAAGGATCCGGACGTGGTGGCGGCCCAGATGGCCGGTGCCGACGACGGCTGCTTTGAATGGGGTGTTGGTGGGAGTATTCATGGGGGCAGTGTAGCTGGAGAGTTGTTAGCTGTCAGCTCAGGCGTCTGCAGAATTCGAAAAACACAATTGAACCGCAAAGAACGCGAAGAGCGCAAAGGGAAGCGCAAAGGCGAGAGTAAAAAACATTCTGAGACCTGAGACCTGCGTTTAAACCTCCCAGCCTCCTCGCATTTTATTAAACCGCGCGCCCCTCAGGGATGAGAGGCGCGCGGGAATAGCGGTTAGCGAGGCCTCAAGGTTCGATCAGTTCGTCGATCGGGTCCTCGGACGGCAAAGAGTGAGCGATGACCACAGGTTCGGTCCGGGTTGCCGGTTGATCGGTGCCGATGCCATCGGACTCACCGAGGCGTCGACGGATTTCGACCAGCTTGGAACGCACTGCTCGAGCGTTGTCCCGGCCCATCAGCAGGAGGTGTTTTTGTGCCGGTGGCAGCGATTGGTACTCGGCATCAGCGAACTGCCACGCGTAGACGCCGGCGACCATGTCCGGCTCAGTGTCCGGGAGATCAACGGCGAGGGTTGCATCCAGGACGTCGATCAGGTTGGTACGGAGGGATTCGACCTCGGTCGACGACGAAGTCCCGTCGGCCTGCAGCAAGGCGCTGTCAATGTCCGAGAGGACCAGATTTTGGACGTCCTGCCTCAGGGCCTTGTACCGCCTGTGAGTTCCGGAGGCGACGACCGTGCGTCCATCCCGGTCCTTGCGGACGAGGACTTCAGCTGCTGCCGGCACGCCGGATTCGGCCCATCCGGAGGCGATAGTCTCGAGGGTCGCCATGGCCTGATCGATGGAGGTTCCCATGCTGCATGAAGCCTGTGTGACGGGTTCGG
>JAUWTC010000116.1 GCA_030609785.1 Holophagae bacterium | reverse complement strand
TTGTCAACGAATCTGTTAGAATGCGTCGGTTCGGAAGCGCATGGGGCCTGGTGGTCTCCGCGGACTTCAAATCCGTTGGGTCGGCCTGGTGAGGGTCGATCGGAGGGTTCGATTCCCTTGCGCTTCCGCCAGTTTCACCAGAGGAGAGGGGCTGACTCAACATAGAAGTCGATGTGATGGGTGATACCGATTTCATTTTCCGTGGGAACTTGAGCCGGACGGCGCTTTCGGAGATGTTGGCGACGATTCACCGGCATGGAGTGCCCGGTGTCATGGAATTCTCTCGAGGTGAGGAAACCCGAAAACTCTATTTTATTGAGGGCGACATCATCTTTGCGACGTCGTCGGACCGAGGGATGTCGCTCGGCGACTATCTGGTCAGCAAAGGGCGGATCACCGAGGCGCAGCACCAGGTTTCGTCGGAAGAACTGGATCGGGAGCCAGGCCGACGGCATGGGAGCATTCTGGTTCAGATGGGTTTTCTGCGAAAGGAAGAGTTGGGCGCTGCGGTCAGGGAACAGGTTGAAGATATTCTGTGGGGCCTGTTCAACTGGGACGAGGGTGAGGTCGTGTTCAAAGTTGGTGTCTTTCGGGACGATGAGGTCTACAAGATCAAGATTCCGACGCCCAGGGCCATCCTCTCCGGATGCAAACACATCGCTGACGCCAAGAAGGTGATGGGCAAATTGGGGGGTCGCAGCACGGTCTTTTCACGCGGGGCCCGACCGGATCATCTGGAGAACCTTCACCTCGAGATGTCGGAGATGACGATGTTGGAGATGGTCGACGGGCGGACGACGCTTTTCGACCTGTGCGAGAAGGGGCCTCTCAATCCAGGAGTCAACGCGAGGGTGATGTACGCCTTCATGTACCTGCAGTTAGTCACTCGGGAAGAGGTCAGTTCCAGCGGAATTCGTATTCAGGTCAAAAGTTCTGACTCATGAGGGTCAGTCAAGAGGTCCGGCCTCAATCGTTGGAGAGATCAATCGATGCCATTGTATGAGTATGAATGTTTTATCTGCGGCACCCGGTTCGAGCGGATCCAAAAGACGACTGCCGAGCCGACGAAAGTCTGCCCGGACTGCGGTGGTGCTGTGCGCCGGTTGTTGGGTGCGCCCGCCCTTCAGTTCAAGGGCAGCGGGTGGTATGTGACCGACTACGGCAAGGGAAGCGGGGGAACGGCCGGAGCCCGGAAGGTCGAGACCTCTGAGCCCAAGGCGCCGGTTGCGTCCGACACGTCCTCGTCGACGAAGTCGAGCAGCGCCGATTCGTCATCGAAGGAGTCAAAAGCCTCCTAACCCGCGATTGGCTTTGTGGTCTTTCCTCATTCTCTTTTCTTGGTGATCTTCGCGTCTTTGCGGTTCAATTGTCTTTGGTGTGAGCCCGCACTCCTCACCAGTTTTCGTAGCGAGGCCGTCGAGGCGCTGTGCCCAGTGGAGTTTTCGATCTAAGGGGCGCGGAGGCGTACTTGGTAGCACGTTGAGCACCCCGAGGTGAGAAAGTGCCGCTGGGTGCAGTGCATCGGCGGCCGCAGTAGATCACTGGTGAGGAGTGCGGGCTAGGCTTGCAGTTACGGTTGGACCTCCCGCGGAAATCCCGGAACCCGCTTGAAATGGAGACGAGTGCCGTTGTCGAGCCCATGAGATTCCGCCACGCCTGCGGCGACCTCGAGAACAGCCATCGCCGGCGCCTTGGATACATACTGGGGGCATGGCTCCGTGGTGCAGGGCAGCGCGTTGTGAATGACGTCAACGATAGTACCTTCGCCTGAGAGAAAAACTATGTCCAGAGGCATCAGGGTGTTTTTCATCCAGAAGCTGGGAATCCGTTCTTCCCCGAAGAGGAACAACATGCCCCGGTTCTCTGGGAGTGAGCTTCTGAACATCAGTCCCTGGCCGATCTCATCCTGCGTCATGGCCAATTCCAGGGTGAGTGGGCGTCCTCCGGGGAGTATGGCGACGGGAAGGTCCCGCACGGGTTTTGGTGCGGCAGGGGGATCGGCCGAAACGGCTTCGGTCACCGGTTCCGGTGGACTTCCGCCGCAACCGGGCAGGGCAATAGAGAACAGGATGATGACGAGCTGATAGCTGATAGCTGATAGCTGATGGCTTCTCATGAGGGCTCCTCGGTATGAGGTTGATCCGATGCCGTCGAGCCCCGGTTCAGCCCCAGTTTCTCGGCATGGTACCTGAACGCTCTGTAAGAGAGCCGGAGCATTTCTGCAGCGTGCTTCTGATGGCCACCGGTCAGGTCCAATGCCTGTCTCAAGAAATCCGCCCGGACGCCATTGAGGTATTCCTCCAGGTCGATCCCCTCTTCAGGAAGAACATGCCTTCGGTGGGAAATGGCGCCGGTAGCGCCGTGAAGGTGTTCGGTGAGCACGCCGGAAGAAATCAGTTCACCGTTTTCCAGAGTCACCGTTCGTTCGATGACGTTCTCCAGTTCCCGGACGTTTCCGGGCCACGTGTGGGCACGCAGCAGGCGGATGGCGTCTGGCGAGAGGCGCTTCTGCGGCACCCCGAAGCGTGTGCAACAGCGCTGTACGAAGAAGCGCGCAAGTTCGGGCAGATCTTCGAGGCGGTCTCTCAGGGGCGGGAGATGGATGTCGACCACGTGAAGGCGATAGAACAGATCCTCCCGGAAATGCCCCAGCCGAACCGATTCGGCCAAGATCTTGTTGGTTGCGGCAAGGACCCTGGCGTTGACCTCGATCTCACGGTGACCGCCAACCGGCCGGATGCGCCGTTCCTGCAAGACTCGGAGCAGCTTGACCTGCATGGAGGGCGACATATCCCCCACTTCGTCGAGGAGAATGGTCCCGTTCTCAGCCCGGGCGAAGAGTCCGATGTGATCCTTGAAGGCCCCGGTGAACGAGCCCTTGACGTGACCGAACAGTTCGGATTCCAGGAGGTTTTCAGGCATGGCGCCGCAGTTGACGCTCAAGAATGGTCCGGATGCGACCGGTGAGGCATTGTGGATGGCTCGCGCCAGCAGTTCCTTGCCGGTTCCGCTCTCACCGCTGATCAATACGGTTGAGGGCGTGGCGGCGACCCTCCCAACCAGGGAAAGAACTTTTTGGATCGCCTGGCTGGACCCGATCAATCCGGAATCTTCAACGGGCGTCATGGAGGGCTCGGCACCCAGGATGTTCCTCAGAATCAGCCGGAGGTCTTCGACGTTGAACGGTTTTGAAAGGTATTCAGAAGCGCCGGATCGGAGCGCGTCCAAGGCGTTCTGGGGCGTGGTGTGGGCCGTAATGATAATGAACGGTGGCGCCGCTGGATTCTTTCGGGCGTGATCGAGAACCTCAAGGCCGGACCCGTCGGGAAGCCTGAGGTCGCACATCACCAGGTCGAAAGCGGTGGTGTCGACAGCGGCGATTCCGGACCGAACGGCATCAGCGGTCTGGACGGCGTAGCCCATTTCCTCAAGGAAAATGGTCAACATCTCTCGAATTGACGGTTCGTCGTCGATGACGAGGATCATGCGTTGGTCGGTCACGCCATCCCTCCAAGGCCCAGACAGGGCATTTCGATCCTGACGGTGGTTCCGGCCCCGGGCATGCTGTCGATCTCGATCGTCCCGTTGTGCTGTTCCACCACGCTGTAGACAACGGCCAGACCCAGCCCGGTTCCTCCCGGTGTCGAGGTGACAAAGGGTTCAAAGGCGTGTTTCCGAACGTCTTCGGACATGCCGATCCCGGTGTCGGAGAAGGCCAGGACCACTGTCCCCTGATGTCTTTGGGCGGTGATCTTCAGAGTGCCTTCCTCTGGCATCGCTTCCAGGGCGTTGCGGGAAAGATTCCAGAACATCTGTCGAAGCAGGGCTTCTTCCCCGAGCAGCAAAAGGCTCTCGGGAAGGTCGAGGTCGATGTCGTGGTTGGGTCTCAGAAGGTCTGAACTTCTGAGGAGATCGACGCAGTCTCTGATCAGAAGGGGCAGATCACACTGATGACGGCTGCCGTGGCTGGGCCGAGAATAATCGAGGAAGTTGTCAAGGATCGAGGAGAGTCTTTGACTTTCGTCGACCAGGATGTGGAGTAGACGGGAGGTCTTGTGGTCGGAGCCCTCCTTCGAGGCCAGCATCTGGGCGGAACCTGAAATGCCGGCAAGTGGATTCTTGATCTCGTGAGCCATGCGTGCCGCCATTTCGCCGACGGCCGCCATTCGTTCCTGCATTCGCTGCCGGGCCGCTACCCCCTCGATTTCGGAGAGGTCCTGAAAGCTAATGATAAAACCCACCAGATTGTGGGCCTCGTCCTCCAGAGGGCCCAATGTCAAGCCCAGACGCAGGCCGGTGGTGCGGTGGTTGTCCTCGATTCGAATTGAAGACATCGAGCGCGCTCGGGTGTAGAGCAGACCCCAGCTATGGTCGGCAAGAGGCATGACTTCGTCGAGATCCAGGCCTTCGGCCCGGGCCTC
Organism: Holophagae bacterium; assembly: GCA_030609785.1. Taxonomy (GTDB): domain Bacteria; phylum Acidobacteriota; class Thermoanaerobaculia; order Thermoanaerobaculales; family Sulfomarinibacteraceae; genus DAOWGJ01. The sequence continues at coordinate 3,027 of JAUWTC010000116.1, read as the reverse complement.
CGGAGCAATTCCGAGGATCCGTTGCCCCGCCGGATTGAGATGAAGAACCCGTCCTTCGAGGTCGGTGGCGACGATGCCGGCGGCAACCGACCGAACGACATGGTCGGTCACGGCAGCCAGGCGTTGAGCTCTTTCGATTTCTTCGCTCAATCGACTTCTGGCAGATCGGAGGCTCTCCGAGAGGTAAGAGACCAGGACAGCCACCAGGGCAAAGCCGACGACGTTGATCAGGAGTTGGGCCAGGATTCTCGGGAGCGAAGGCGAAACCTGGATCCCTGTCAGATTGGGAGGAATCGGGAGCAGGCCGAACACCATCAGGTCGACCAGCAGTCCGTAGGCGATCGCCGAGAGTCCCGCAAGAATCAGGCCGCCCCCGCGAATGATCATCGCCCCGGCGACGATGACCGCAAGGTAGAGGAAGGAGAAAGGGGAGTGAAAGCCTCCGGTGAAGTAGACCAGGCCCGTGACAATGCCGATGTCGCCGACCAATTGGATGATTGCCTGCACCTTGGGGGAGAAGCCGACCACGTGGAGAACAAGGTAACCGAGACTGAGGGCGTATGTGGCCAGGATGATGCCGTAGAAGTGTTTGAGCGGCAGGATCAGGGGTGAGGTGGCTTGAATCAGAAGAATGCCGAGAAAGAGCGTGGAGATGACGATGAGACGAAGGCCGAGAAACCAGCGGAGTGTTGTCTGGGAAGGTGAAACGACGGGCGGGGTGGTCGCCCCGCCCGTCGTGTTTGAATGCCGCTCGGGCCTGTCGAGCATCAGCCGATCTGGCTGATGAGGGAGAACATCGGCATGTACATCGCGACAACGATGACGCCGATGACGATGCCGAGGAAGGCGATGATGATCGGCTCGATCAGGGCCATCATGCCCTCGACGGCCGCATCGACCTCGTCCTCGTAGAAGTCCGCGATCTTCGACAGCATCGTGTCCATTGCACCGGTCTGCTCACCGACGGCGATCATCTGACAGACCATGGGCGGAAATTGTTGAGTCTTGCCCAGCGGGTCGGCGAGGGTCTTGCCCTGTTCGACTTCTTTTCGGACGGTAAAGATAGCCTCTTCAATGACGGCGTTCCCCGCTGTCCTTGCGGTGATATGCAGGGAGTCCAGGATCGGGACGCCTGAGGACAGCAGTGTTCCGAGGGTGCGGCAGAAACGCGCGACGGCGATCTTCCTCAGGAGCAGGCCCAGTGCTGGGAGCTTCAGCATCAACCTGTCGATCTGGTAGCGCCCCTGCTCGGTCGCATAGTACTGCCTCAGCGCAAATATCCCCGCAAACAGCATGAGGAAGATCAGCCACCAGAACCGTCCGATGAAGTTCGAGGCGGCGACGACCACTCGGGTCAGGAACGGCAGTTGGGCGCCTAGGCCCTCGAACAGGCTTGCGAAGACCGGGATGACCTTCCACAAGATCACGTAGACGACGATGATCGCGATCGTGACGACGGCGATCGGATACACCAGCGCGGACTTGACCTGCCCTTTGAGTTTGACGGCCTTTTCGATGTAATTGGCCAACCGTTGCAGGATGGTGTCCAGGATACCGCCGGCCTCACCAGCTCCGACCATGTTGACGTACAGTTCGTCGAATGCTTGAGGGTGTTTCCTCATGGCCTCCGCCAGGGAGGAGCCCCCTTCGACATCCTGCCGAGTCTGGAGGATGATCTTCTGGAAGCCCTTGTTCTCCTGCTGTTGCCCCAAGATGTCGAGGCACTGGACCAGAGGCAGTCCCGCATCGATCATCACCGAAAACTGCCGGGTGAAGATGGCGATGTCTTTGGACTTGATGCCCCCTCCGAACTTCGGCAGGGCAATTTCCTTGCCCTTTTCCTTGACGGTGGTGACAACGATCTGCTGTCGGCGCAGGGCGGCGATGACCGCGTCCTTGCTGTCGCCGATCAGAACCCCGGTCTGAGGACTGCCGTTACGATCACGACCCTTCCATTCATAACTGCCCATGGTCAGGACCTCCGCTTCTTCTTCGCGTCAGGAGTCTGGGTGGTCGTTCCGATACCGCGGTTGATCATATCCTGGAGTTCGTCAGGAAGGGAACTGTGGGCCATCGCGGTTTGGAGGGAGATCTTGCGCTGCTGGTAGAGCGTCGCAAGAGACTGGTTGAATGTCTGCATGCCGTATCGTAGCTGACCGGCCTGCATCATCGAGTAGATCTGGTGGATCTTGTCTTCTCGGATCAGGTTGCGGATCGCGGCGTTGGGAACCAGGACCTCACAGGCCAGTGCGCGCCCCTTGCCGCTGGCTCTCTGGAGAAGGGACTGGCAGATGATGCCTTCGAGCACGAAAGAGAGCTGGGCGCGAACCTGGCTCTGCTGGTGTTCGGGGAAGACATCGACAATTCGGTTGATGGTCTGGGGTGCGGAGTTGGTGTGAAGCGTGGCGAAGGTCAAGTGGCCGGTCTCTGCGATGCGGAGCGCGGATTCGATGGTTTCCAGGTCACGCATCTCACCGACCAGGACCACGTCGGGGTCTTCACGGAGCACCGACCTCAGAGCGGCGGGGAAAGACAGGGTGTCGGCGTGGAGTTCCCGCTGGTTGATCATGGCAGCTTTGTGGGAGTGGAGGTACTCAACCGGGTCTTCGATCGTCAGGATGTGAAGGTGTTTTTCGCGGTTGATCTTGTCGATCATCGATGCCAATGTCGTTGATTTTCCGGACCCCGTCGGTCCGGTGACCAGGACCAGGCCGCGGGGTCTATTGCACAAGGGCTCAACGGCGGCGGGAAGGCCCAACTCACGGAAACCAAGTATTTCATAGGGAATGCGGCGGAATGCCCCGGCGACAGCCCCCCTCTGCTTGAAGATGTTTGCCCTGAAACGGGCCAGTCCCTTGACGCCGAAGGAGAGGTCCAGCTCCAAATCCTCTTCGAACCGGTGCTTCTGAGCATCGGTCAGAACCGAGTAGGCCAATCTCTTGGTTTCGACGGCCGTCAGGGGGGGCTGATTCTCCAGCGGGTGGAGGATGCCGTCGATCCTTACCAGCGGGGGTGAGTTGGTCGTGA
>JAUWTC010000193.1 GCA_030609785.1 Holophagae bacterium | reverse complement strand
TCGGCATCGTCATCGCGGTGCTCGCCGCGGGCGCGCTCATTCCGGCGATTCCTGCTGCTTTGGTCTCCGGGGGTTCGTTTGAAGACCTCAGCATCTTTGCCATGACCTCGTGGGGCGTTTTCTTCGGGCTGATCGTCTTTGGGGTGGTTGTGATCAGCCTCTTCGTCAGTCTGTTCCTGGACGCCTTCGTCGTGCCGATCATGTATCGGTTCGACCTCTCGGCCACCCAGGCGTGGAAGAATCTGCTGCCGTGGCTCAAGGCGCACCCGGGCCACTTCATCCTCTACGGCTTCTTCGTCCTGCTTCTGACCCTGGGCTTTGCCATCGTTTCGATGCTGGCCTGTCTTTTGACCTGCTGTATTGCGGCGTTGCCCTACATCGGGACCGTCGTTCTGTTGCCTTTGTGGGTGACCTACCGTTACCTCAGCCTCGAGTGGTTGGCACAATTCGACCCGGGCTTCGACGTCTTCACTCCGCTGGTGACGGCCGAGGCCGAAGAGGGGATCGTTGTGGCTGAGAGCTGATCGGTGCCCCTCTGATGGTGACTACCCTTTTGCCTCTCGAGGGTGCTTCATGGAGCGCGGGCCTCCTGGCCCGCAACGGTGATCTGCCAACGACGGCATGGCGGATCCGGAGAGCCCAACTCTTTGGGATTCTCGAAACTGTCGAGGCACCATAATCGTACGAACCGGTAGACTGAGACCTGAGACCCGAGACCTGCTCCCCCGGAGGATTCCATGAGACGACTGTTGATTGCCGCCGCTGTTCTTGCCTCGATATCCTGTGCCTCGTCGGGTTCGATCAGCGAAATGCGAATGTTCATGCAATCCCGATCGGAGGTATGGGAGGCCGCGGTAGTGGCGATGCACGACGTCGGCGCCAGGATCATCGTCTCCAACCGATCTTCAGGGATGTTGGCCGGCGATGTCACGCGAGGGGAACTCGGGGGTCGGGTTCGTCTGGACGTCACGGTCAGGGCGTCCGCCCAGACCCAGGATGGGACCCGCAGCGGCAGTGATCTTTCGGTCGCGGTGACCTATGAAGGGGGTATGCCGGACGACCCCTACCTGCAGGCGGACCTCAGGGAACTCAAGGACCAGTATCTCGATGCGGTCGAACGCAATCTGACATTCGTTCGGGGGTACGGGCGGGGTATTCGTTGATCGAGTGTTGCTCGGGGGAAGAACAAAAGACACTTGAACCGCAAAGACGCGAAGATCGCAAAGAAAAAGAAAAGAAATGGTTTATGAATCGTTGGTCTTGACGATCTTGGCCCACAATTGATTCACATTGTCTCTCGATCTCTTGAGTCGCTAGCCCACGCTACCCGCTTCGCGGGCCCGAGCCTGGCGGCTCGGCAGGCCTGTGGCCTGCGCGCGATGTCCCTACCAACCCCCCGAGGCGCCTCCTCCTCCGAAGGAGCCACCGCCGCCGGAGAATCCGCCGCCGAAGGAGCTGCCTCCGCCCGAGAAGCCTCCGCCTGACGACGCAAACGTAGTCCACCCGGGATGGGTTGACCTGAAGGAACGACCCCAACCGGAGTGCCAGGTAATGGTCCTCAGAATGGGAAATCCGATGATCCAGCCGGCCAGCAGGATGAGCCCGTACTTGCCCATGAAGGCGATCGGGAAGGCACCGTAGAAGGGCATCAGGAACAGGTAGAGGAACCAGCTTTGACCGCCCTTGCCGAAGATGGCGGTAATGGAGAAGGTCCCGATGACGACGAAGAAGATCAGGGCAGTGACGATCTTGGCCACCAGTGGCTGGTTTCCGGAGGCCTGACTTGGTTCGGGCAGTTCGACGGCCTCGCCGCGGATCAGGCCGGTCAGGGCACCGGTGGCTTCGGTGATTCCGCCGGTGAAATCCCCCTCGCGAAAACGCGGCGTCATGATGCCGTCAATGATGCGCTTGGCCGTGACGTCGGGGATGGCGCCTTCAAGCCCGTAGCCGACTTCGATGCGGATTCTGCGTTCCTCTTTGGCTACCAGGACCAGGACGCCGTCGTCGATGCCCTCTCGTCCCAGTTGCCAGGTCGAGGCGACCTCGAGGGCGTAGTCCTCCAGTACCGCCCCTTCGAGGTTGGGCACGGTCAGGATGACCAGCTGGCTGCCGGTGTCTGTTTCCAATTGTTCGAGTGTGGTCTCGAGCTGTGCCTGCGGGCCGTCGTCGATCATTCCCGCAAGATCGTTGACCCGACCACCGAGGTAGGGAACCTCCTTGGCGAGGGAAACCAAGGGCAGGATAGTGAGCAGCAGCGCCAAACAGAGCGATGTCGGACAGAAATTCGAGGTACGGAGAGATTGAACGCTCAACGTCCAACGTTCAACGTTCAACTTTGAAGTCGGACAGCGAAGGATTCTGGAATTTCTGGTGGTAGCAGTACCCGGCGTTGAACGCCGGCGGGAGGAGTTGCATGCCTTTATGGCGTTTCCCTCAATTTCTGATTTCTCGAAAGCAGACTCGGGAGAGGTTGGGCAGCCTGGGTAGGCAGGGAGTAGCGGCGTTCGGCGTTGGACGTTGGACGTTGAACGTTGGACGTTCTGTTGGTCGTCAGGTGCGTTGGTCAACTCCATGGTTGGATCATTGAGTTTGCGGGCGGTGATATGGCCCATCATCGGTCTTCCATCCGAAGGCCGTCGTTCAACTCGTCGATGTCATCCGGTTGAATTTCTACGCCGTGCTTTTCGAGCAAGAGTCCGCATTCGCGGATCGCTTCGACCAGCGCAGGCCCGGGTTGTCCTGTGCGGATGCCAATGATCAGATGATCGACAATATCTTGCCATTCGTGGGGCTCAACGGCGCGGTTGATGGCCTCGTCGCCGATGACGATGACCCGTCTCTCGAACAACGCCAGGAAGATCAAGATGCCGGTTCGCTCGGTTGTGGCGAAGACCTCTTCGTCGAGGAAGGCCTGCCGTGCCCGGCGCCCAACCCTGAGATCCAGTGTTTCGGGGGACACCATTGCCCTGCGAAGGCCGGGCCGGAGCCGAGCCAGGACGAAGCCGATCGCGGCACCGGCGGCGGTAGGGGCCGTGATCCACAGCCAGCCCATCCCCAGCCAGAACCCGCCGACGCCGTGGACGATGCCCGCGGCGAGAGCCGCAGTGAGGGCCCCGAAGGCGGCCGCCTTCCAGGCGGCTTCGTCGTAGTCGTCGCAGGCGCCGACGACGACCGGGACAATTTCACCCGAGGTTCGTCCCTCGGCCTCTCCTGTCGCCCGCCGGATGGCCTCCAGGTCGGTTTCGGAAAAGAAATTTCTCGTTTTCACGGCGCTATGAAAAATCGACTGCCGGCGCCTGGTCGGCACCTTCATCGCTTTCGAAGTAGGGCTTGGGCTCATCAAACCCGAACCACCCGGCGATGACCGAAGTCGGGAATCGCCGCCGCTTCGTATTGAAGCTTTGTGCGACCTCGTTGTAACGCATTCTTTCGACCGCGATGCGGTTCTCGGCGCCCTCGAGCTGGGCCTGGAGGTCCCGGAAATTCTCCGTCGCCTTGATGTCGGGGTATTGCTCGACGACGACCAGCAGTCGGGACAGCGCCGATGAAAGTCCGCCCTGGGCCTGTTGAAAGGCCTGCATCTGATCGGGCGTCGGCGTGCCGCTGACGTTGATGCTGCCAACCTTCGAACGGGCCTCAACTACCTGGTTAAGGGTGTCCTGTTCGAAATCCGCCGCACCCTTGACGGTGGCAACCAGATTGGGGATCAGATCGGCTCGCCTCTGGTAGACGTTCTCCACCTGGGCCCAGGCGGAGTCGACGGCCTCATCGAGTCCGACCAAGCCGTTGTAGGCCGAGACACCGTAGGCGACAACGCTGAAGATCAGAACCAGGGCCAGAACAAAACATCCGATGGCTGCAGCTTTCATAGTTTTCTCCTCGGGGGGTATTGTATCGATATACTCCCCCCATGTGGAGAGAGATGCTCGCAGAGCCTCGAGTGCGCCGGGCCTACATTCTGACCAAGGTCGGGGTCTTTGCCGCTGCGGCGGTCGCGACGATCCCGCTGGCTCACTTCCTTGGGTCCAAGGCGTGGATCGGCCTTGCGGTGTTCGGTCTAGTTCTCGTCGGCCTGACCGTCGCCGTACTCTCCATCGGGAGGGCTCAGTGCGAGATCGACTCTGCCCAGCCTGACGAGGGCGAGGAGACATTCGAAGATCCCGACCCTGCCGAGCCGGTATACCTTCCGGTGGAGGACTTCATCGACCTCCATTCCTTTCCGCCGCGCGACATCCCCGCCGTGGTCGAGAGCTATCTGGAAACAGCCCTCGCACAGGGCTACTCTGAGGTGCGGCTGATCCACGGCCGCGGCATCGGCGTCCAGCGTGAACGAGTTCGCTCGACGTTGTCCCGCCATCCGGCCGTAGTGTCTTTCAGCGATGCTCCCTCGGACCGCGGGGGGTGGGGGGCGACGGTGGTCAGATTGGGGAGACTGGATACTGCAAGAAAGCTGTGAGGCGCCCAAGGATTCACCACGGGAGCGCGGGGCTCCTGCCCCGCATCGTGCCCTCAGGGTTCATCATTGACGCGCAAACGGTGGCTGCCAATCGACACAATAACCAACAGTGTAAGGAACTACTTGTGGTCGGCTCCAGGAATTTGTTCCTGTTTTCAACGTCGTTGGCGGATCAGCGCCTCAACTCCCTGGTCGACGCTATCGGATACGCGGGTCGAGTTTCCAGTTTCCAGTATCGAGTTTCCAATGCGGCCACCCGGCCGCATTCGCGGTAAACTCCCGGTGAGAAGACACCATGAGGACGATATTTCTGGCTGTGATGATCTTGATGACTCTTGTCCTGCCGACGCAGGCAGTTGAGTTCCTCGGTGTCGAACTCTGCACGGATCGCATGAGTACGGCGGTTGCACTGCCCCATGGTTCGCCCTTGACTCTCGAAAGCGCTGAGGTAGGTGACCAGGGGGCCCTGCTGCTCGTCCTGAGGTCTGAAGACAGGCAGATCTTGGAGCAGATCGACGATTTGATGACCGACTTCACCGGGAGCCGTGGTGTTGGTGACGAAAAGAGCCTTCAGTGGTCGGGCCGGCGAATCACCGCTTTCGCTCAGGTCTTGAAAAAGAAACTCGCGGTCTTGGCCGTCAGCACCTCGGACGACTGCCGGGACGACGAAGAAGTCGTGCCGCCTGTCGAGACTCAGGTCGCTCCGGTTGCTCCTTCTCCGGAAGCTGCGCCGGTTGCATCGGTGGCCCTGATCCCTGCGGGTTCGGTGGCGCCGGAGCCTTCGGCCAACCAGTCGGAACCGACTGTTGATCAGGAAGGCGATTTCACGCTTGAGGGAGCACTGAGACACCAAGCCTTCTCCGATGATTGGGTCGACGTGATGGGCGTCGTCGTCAACAACACAGCTGACGCCTACGTTCTCGCCACCTTCGATCTCAGCCTGTATGACGAAACGGGCCGGCTGATCTGTGTGGATACGATCTCGGTCTCGGTTCTCAAGAGAGGCCAGCACCGTGCGTTTCGTGACTCGATACGGTGTTCCGGCTACTCGGCCGACGCCGTCGCCCGGACAGAGTTGCAGTTCGCCGGCGGGCATTGATCGGTGATGGGTTCGGGATGGCAAGGAGGTTCTGAGATGAGCAGAGGATGGGTTGGTGTGGCAGTACTTTGGGTATGCCTGGGTGTAGCCTTCGCTTGTGGGGGCGCTTCCGGGCCGGGAGGGCAGCGGCAGGATGAAGCACCCTCGCCAACCGTCAATCCAGTCGCCGACCAGAGGCTGCGCGACGCTTCGTTGGAGGGCCAGTTCGACCTCATGGTGGCGGCCGTCGATGATGGCGCGCGGATTGACGCTCGGGACGCCGACGGCCGAACGGCGCTGATGTTTGC
>JAUWTC010000311.1 GCA_030609785.1 Holophagae bacterium | reverse complement strand
GTCCAACTCTGTGTCCACCTCAACGACCTCGTCCTCGGCGTACTGTGACACCGAGATCCTGACCCAGGCCGTCTTGTAGCCCGGATGGGAGAGCTTGACCAGATACCGCCCCGGGCCGGGAAAGTAGTAGGTCTGCCCTCCGCCGGCGTCGTCCCAGTCGTCTGCGATCCCCAAAACGGTGCCGTTGATGGTCACCAGGGCCTCTTCGGGTTCAACGTCGAACTCCGCGCCCCGGGTACAGGCGAAGATTTCGCTGATCGGCGGACTGGTTGGAGTCGGCGCCACGGTGGGCGTTGGGGCTGAAGTCGGTGAGGGCGTCGGAGGCATCGCAATCGGTGGTGGGAGGGTGGGGGCGAAGGCCGGTTCTTCCCGGGCCCAGGAGGGCGTCGGCCGGGGAGTTGGTCGAGGCCTTACGGTTGGCGTGGCCATGATCGCCGGTGTGGGTGATGGTATGACAGGGGCCGCTGTGGAAACCGTCGTGACTCTTGGGGGACGGTTGCTCGGGCGTTGAGTAGGGACAGGAGTCGCGGGTGGCGGCTCGAGAGCCTGAGATGGCGTCGGAACCGCGGTAGGTTCAACGGCTCCGGCCGGTGTAACCCCTGGGGGGGTTGCAAGCACCTGGGTGGATGGTGGTCCGCTCCCCGCCTTTTGCAGGTTGAAGAGTGACCACAGGCCGAATGCGGTGACCGCGGCCAAGAGCAGCCCGGCGACACCGGCCAGGACCCACGGGAGGACTCTGCGCCGGGCAGGACCAGTGGTTTCAACCGCCTGGGGTTGTTGTATGAAGGTGGGGTCGGTTTCAAGGGCCGAGGGCCGGGTCGGGGCGCCTCCTTCGGTCAGGGACCGGGCGGCCGCTGCCATCGATCGGGCGTCAGAGAAGCGATTCTCCTTTTCCTTTGCCAGCGCCCGCCTGAGAAAGGAGACCATCTCCGGCCCCAGGCGCTCGAGGGCCTGGCCGTCGGAGAAGGGGTCGTGGTTGAGGATCTGGTAGACCAGCGTGGTGATCGTGTCGGCCGGGAAAGGGCGCCTTTTGAGGAGAAGTTGGTAGGCGACCACCCCGAGAGAGAAGAGATCGGCCCTGGCGTCCACCGGTTCTCCACGGACTTGTTCAGGGGCCATGTAGGAAGGTGAGCCGACGGACGAGCCCGTTCGCGTCAGCGCCGTGTTGTCTCCGATGGCGCGGGCGACGCCGAAATCTGAGACCTTGGGGGTGCCGTCGGGGAGCATCAGAATGTTGGCGGGCTTGATGTCCCGGTGGATGACCCCCGCTTCATGGGCAGCGCCCAGGGCGTCGGCGACCCGCGCGACGATCTCGAGGGCTTCGTCCCGATCTGGGGCGCCTCCGCGGTTGAGTCGGCGCGACAGGGATTCCCCCTGGACCAACTCCATCACCAGCCATAGGAGATCACCCTCGGTCCCGGCATCAAAGACCGTGACGATCCCCGGATGATGCAGTCTGGCGGCCAGGCGGGCTTCCCTGAGGAAGCGTTTCTTCATCTCATCAGAATCGGGGCCCGCCTCCAGGGTGGGTTCGATGATCTTGACGGCGACCCAGCGGTCCAACTGGGGATCATGAGCCCGCAAAACCCGGCCCATGCCCCCGCGTCCGATCTCATCGACGATGCGGTAACGACCGACTGACTGCGGAGTGTCCATATGCTTAGACCATCATAAACCCGAATGGCGGGGTGGGACGAATTGGATGCTGGAAACTAGATACTGGAAACTGGAGACCCCGTGACCCAGGATTCGCCTATGGAGCGCGGGGCTCCCGCCCCGCATCGTGCCCTCAGCTGAACCCGACCTTCTCACCAGTGTCCGGCTGCAAGGCGCAAATCACAACGACCTTCGGCGCTTTCTCGATTCGCTCGCTCGACGTACCGCAAGTATGCCTTCGTTCACTCATCTTGCGAGATCACCGAATCTCATTGCGGTTTGCGCCTTTCGCTTCGAAAACCGGTGAGATGGTCGGGTTAGCCGGCAGCCTCAGTAAAATCCAGGCTCGCCGGCTCAAACAGCTCCTCGATCTTGAGCTGACGACTACAGAGCCCCTGTTGGTGGGAGTATCGGAACAGCGCATCCAGAGTCTTGCGATTGGGACCGATGCCGTAGGAGTAATAATTGTCTCCCATCAAGGCCTGGGTCTCGTCGAATTCTTGACCAAACCATGGCAGCGAGTCTTTGAGCCAGGCAGCCTTGGCCATGTAGTCAAAGGCCATCTGTTTGGATTGTGAATATGCCTTGAATACTGCCTCCGGAAGCCAGGGGTTTTTCTTGAGGAGGCTTTTTTTGACGGCAACGGCATGCATGATCGGGAAGATGCCTGTCTTTGAAAAATAGGTGCGCTCAACCGATCGATAGTCGGGGAAGAGCCGCGCCACTTTGGGGTGGCCTTCCATATAGGCCCTGGGCTCGCCGGCATGAAACAGCGCATCGGCCTCACCGGATACCAGCAGATCGGATTCGTCCTTGCCTGTGGGACCGATGGTGATCGGAACTCCCTCGGGAAACACATTCTCCTGTTTGGAGACCTTGCCGGCATCCTTGGCTGAAGAGTCTTTCGATGAAACGACCCACTTCACATCGGTTGGCTTGATGCCGTATTCCTCCTGAAAGATCCCGCGAATCCATGTCAACGAGGTCGATGAATAACCCGGCGTGGCGATGGTCTTCCCGCGAAGATCCGCAGGCTTTTTGATGCCGCGATCATTGCGGATAAAAACACTCTTGTGCCGAAACAGGCGAAGAGGGAATATCGGCAGCAGAGAGTAATCCCTGAAACCGTCATTGGCGAATGCCAACATGAAAGGGTGCAGGCCGATTTCAGTGACATCGAGAGTTTGTGGGCCGCTGAATACGTCTGTGTTGATGTCGCCGATACCCATTTCTCTGAACTGCAGGTCACAGCCTTCAATCTTGACGCGCCCATCAATCAGTGCCTTGGTCCGATCGAATCTGTAGCCGGCCATCGAGAGTGTCAGGCCTTTGGATTTGCCTGCTGCCTGGGCTGCGGGCAGACCACATACGGACATAACACTGGCTGCGCCAAGCGTCAAAGCCGCAGCCTTGATCGCCTCGCGGCGTGAGAGGTCTTCGGTGAGCTTTTCTTTGCCTGTCTCGTTTTTCATAGTTCGTCCTCCTCAGTATGCCTTCCCCAGGAATTCCGGTGTCTGTTCGCCTACAGTGCCGATTTCGCGGTGAAAACAATCGAACCGCAAAGACGCGAAGACCGCAAAGCCCGGATATACGTTCATAAGTTGTTCACGAGGCGCTTTGCGGTTCAAATTCTTGTCCCCAGTGGCACCGCGCTTTCTCGGAGCGTCTGCGAAGGCAACTCTCCGAACATGGCGCGGTAATCGGCGGCGAACTGCCCCATGTGCCAGAAGCCCCAGCTGTTGGCCACGTCGGTGATGAGCGGACGTTCACCTGCCGAGCGAAGGTTGCGGCGGACGCCGCCGAGGCGTTGAGCCAGCAGGTAGGCCTTTGGCGAGACTCCGAATCTTTCCTGAAAGCCGCGGCGCAGGGTTCGGATTGAGGCGCCGGACTCCCGGCTGAGATCGGCCACTGAGTGAATAGCCTGGGCATCGTCGTGAGCGAGGCGAATAGCGTGCTCCACCAACCTTCGTTGCCGAGTACTGCGATGCTGCCCGTGCTCACAGCTCGCGGTGAAAATGGCCCGAACGATGAGATCGCTGATCTCGCTCGCTGCGTTTCTGGTGTGGTCGAGATCATCAAGGAGCCCTGGAGCCTCGACAACTGCGGCAAGAGTATCGCTGATCCAACGGCGCAAGCGGGCGAGTTCCGGTCCCTGACAGCACACCATCTCCAGTCCGTCCATCAACTCTTCCGAGCCAGCAAGACCCAATCGGCGACGCGCAGCTTCGAGGCTGTCCTCCGTCACGGATACCAGCAGCATGTCAAAGTCCGGTTGCGAAATCGATTCCAGTTCGCGGCTCTTGGGGAAAACCAGTGCGCAGTCCCGATCAACCTCGTGGCTTCGCCATCGAAGTGTGATGTCCCTGCCGGTTGCGATTGCGAAGGTACGAAGCCCAGGTGGTGTGGAACCGTGCTGATGGATCACGCCCTGCAACCGGACTCGGCCTATTTGCAACTGTTGTGTTCCGGCCTGAATGAGCGAGCCGTGAAAGCCGTCACGGTTGAGCTGACGAAAGTCCACGTCCCAGGCACGCGCCACCTCACCAAGTTCATCGACATCATTGAAATCATGGCTGACCAGAAATGAGTCGGCTGCTGTTTCAGACGTGCCGATGGCCGGTTTTTGATGTTGAGGAAGATCGTCTTGATATGAAAT
>JAUWTC010000406.1 GCA_030609785.1 Holophagae bacterium | reverse complement strand
TCCCTGGTCCTGAAACAGCTCTACACCTTTGGAAGTCTCGAAAACACATCGGACGGTGTGAAGCTGACGCTCAAGAATCGCCTCAGTGATGCGATTTTCACAAGCATGTTGGGCCTGACGATCGACAAAACGAAGGTCCCCTTGGAGGATCTGGAGATCCGTCTCGGCACGGGAGAGGTTCTCAGTCCGGCCGACATCAGCCCCGAATCTTCGGTCTCATTTGCACTGGGCAAAACCATCGACCTGGTCTGGAGGGGCCAAACGATGGAGGTTGGCAAGCACGAGATCGGCTTCGAATTCATTGCTTCGCCGTTCGGGACGTTGAGTTTTACGGTCAAGGATGCAATCCGGCTTCACAAGGAGCACCGGGTGACAGTACCGATTGACAAAGAGGACGACTTCAGCCCGGAGATCATCACCAAGCGTCAGGACTTTGTCCGTGAGTACACCGGGGCGGATCCCACGAATGTTTTCTCCTATTCGTTCGACCCCAAGGTCGCGAACGGCAATGTCGAAAGTTTCACCGGTGTCGCCCAGATACCGATCGGCTTTGCCGGCCCGATCAAGATCAACGGCGAATACGCCACGGGAGAGTACCTGGTGCCTCTGGCGACGACCGAGGGGACGCTCGTGGCCTCTTACAATCGGGGCATCAAGGTGATGAATCTGTCCGGTGGCGTCACCTGTACGGTTTCGGACGACCGGATGCAGCGTGCGCCGGTATTCGTCTTCGACTCGGCCAGGGAAGCTCGGGATTTTCGGACATGGGTTCACGAGCATATGAATGAGATCCGTCAGTCGGCCGAGGCGACTTCGAGCGTGGCCAAGCTCCTCGAGATCGACATCTTTCTCGCCAACAAGTTCGCATATCTCCGGTTCAACTTCGCGACCGGGGACGCGGCGGGTCAGAACATGGTAGGGCGGGCCACTTTTGCGGCGTGTTCGTGGATGCTGGACCATGTGGACAACGTTCGGTCCTTCTTCCTCGAAAGCAACCTTGCGACGGACAAGAAGCACTCGCAGATCAACTTGATGCGGACCAGGGGCAAAAGGGTGACTGCCGAGTTGGTGATCCCCCGCGATATCCTTGTCCAGCACATGCGGGTTGAACCTGCAACGATCCATTACCAGGCCGGTGTATCCAACGTCGGATCGATGCTTTCGGGCGCCAACAACAACGGCTGCCACTCCCCGAATGGCATCACGGCGATGTTCATCGCCACAGGCCAGGACGTCGCCAACGTCGCGGAATCGTCCTCGGCGATCGTTTACACCGAGTTGACCCCAGAGGGCGGCCTCTACATCTCGATCACAATTCCGTCATTGATCGTTGCGACTTTCGGGGGTGGTACCGGGTTGCCCACCCAGTCCGAGTGTCTGGATATCATGGGATGCAGGGGCAGAGACAAGGTCAAGAAGCTGGCCGAAATCATTGGAGGCGTCGTGCTGGCAGGCGAGATTTCACTGGCCTCGGCCATCTGCTCTCTTGACTGGGTATCCAGCCACGAGAAATACGGTCGGAACCGCTGACGGTCGCGAGAGCGGGATTTGGTGATGGCGACTGATTCGCCCCGCAGGACGAGCACCCGATGATGGACGTTGATCCGGGTCGTGATCTCGGAACCTCGACGAATCAGGACCGGCGGTCCAGACCAAGTCGTAAAGACCTGATCTCAATTCCGTCTCTTGCAAGGCGGGGCCGTGCAACATTCAGGCAGTTCGTGCTGTTGTTGGCCGGCGGTTACATCGCCGTGGTCGAGGCCAGACGCCGAAAGACCGGGGGGCGGGGGCTGATATTCCGTTCTCAGGCGGCGCTTGCATGGGCATTCCGGATCTTCGTCGACTCGGAATATGCCGACCTGCCGTTTCCGGTCCAACTACGGCGTCGTCTCGAGGAATTGGGGCCGACCTACGTCAAATTGGGACAAATCCTCAGCCTTCGGAGTGACATCCTGCCGCAGTCGGTCACCCAGGAATTGCAGAATCTCCTGTCCCGCCTTCCGGAGGTGGACTTCGAAGAGATCCGCATGATCATCGAGGCCGATCTGGGGCGTCCCCTCATCGAGATGTTCGCCGAGGTCGACCCGAAGCCGTTGGCTTCCGCCTCAATCGCTCAAACCCACAAGGCGGTGACCCTGGATGGGGTGCAGGTCATCCTCAAGGTCGTCAAGCCCGGCATTCGAGAACTGCTGATTAGGGATGCGGCGCTGCTGCGAATCTTCGGGCGGATTCTCCAGTGGATCACACCTCAGTACCAGCCGCGCAGGGTCGCTGACGAATTCTGTGAATTCACTCTAAGTGAAGTGGAAATGGAGTTGGAAGCGGAGAACGCAGAGAATTTTGCGGAGAATTTCAAGGACATGCCCGAGGTGGTATTCCCCGAGGTCTACCGGGAATTCACCGCCAACCGGGTCCTCTGCGAGGAGTTCCTCGATGGGGTGACGCCGGACTCCGATCTGGCGTCGACGTTGTCCGAGAGTGAACGACAGCAGTTGATCGATGTCGGCGCCTCGGCGATTATACGAATGCTCTACGAAGACGGTTTCTTTCACGCGGACCTTCATCCCGGCAACATAATGGTTCTGCCGGAGATGAAGATCGGGTTCATTGACCTTGGCATGGTCGGGCGATTTGAATCGGATGTTCGGCACCACCTTTTCTCGACCTACTACGGGATGGTAATGGGAAATTTTGACCAGGCGGCACGACACCTGGCGGAGGTGGCCCAGAAGGATGAGAAGAGTGACGTGCCGGGATTCAGGCGGGCGATGCGGGAGCTATGCCGCCGTTGGCGGCGTGGATCGAGATTCGAACAGGAATCCTTGGCGTTGCTGATGCTGGAGTCGGTGCAGTTGGGCGCCCGGTACCACATGTATTATCCGGTCGACATGGTCTTGATGGTCAAGGCCTTGATCACCTATGAAGGCGTTGGCTACATGATGAATCCGAAATTCGAAGTGGCCGAGGTCTCGGAGCGCCACGTCTATCGGATCTTCCGCACGCAGCTGTCTCCAACCAGCCTGATTCAGCAGGGCCTTCGTGCTGCTCCAGACATGGTCGATGCTCTCGTTCGAATGCCTCAGTTGGTGACCGAAGGGCTTCGAATTCTCGAGCAGCAGACCCGAAGACCTCCGG
>JAUWTC010000106.1 GCA_030609785.1 Holophagae bacterium | reverse complement strand
TCGACCTGGGCCTCGACTCCGCGGTCCAGTTCGTCGCGCTCGATATCAGACCGGAACAGGCGGTCCATGAACAGGGCGAGGTTGAAGGTCGTCGGGCTGTAGTTGCCGCCGTAGAGCAACTTGTCCAACTGCTTCTTGAAGTCTGCGGCCGAACTGAACCGGTCCTCGGGCCGGGGGGCCAGGGATCGTGTCAAAAGGGCCTTGATGTCATTCGGAATCGGCTCCTCGTCGTAGGCCATCTCGGCGGCCTCGATCGCGGCCGGCCGGGCCTCGGGGTCAGAGGGCAGGGCTGAGCTGGTCAGCAGCTGGAACAGAACGGCGCCCAGGGAGTAGACGTCACCCTTCTTACTGCCCGCGCGGCTGAGGATGACCTCGGGGGCCAGGTAGGGTTTGATGCTCTCGGCAGCGTTGGGTTGGTCGAGAAGCCCGAGTAGGCTTTCCGCAGCGCCGAAGCCGGAGATGATGCCTTCGCCGTCATTGGTGACCACCACCATCCCGGGATGCAGAAAACCGTGGGCCAGGGCCTGACCAGCACTTTCCAGAACCAGGGCGGAGGAAAGGCCGAGGGCCAACTTCTCCATGATCAACAGGGCGTTATCGACCGGTACCGGGAACCCCTCTTCCTTGACCTTTTCAAACAGGCTGGTGAGCGGTTGGCTTGCGGTGTAGTCGAAGGCCATGGCGGGAACACCGTTCTCGGTGTGGTAGCTCACCCCCGCGGCGACGTTGGCCGCCTGAAGGAGATCGCTGACCTGGCGACCCTTCTCCAAGGCGTCGGCGACTTCACCCGAGGGCACGCCGTCGGCGTCGAACACACGCAGCCAGACCGTTCGTTTGATCCCGGTGGCGTCAAATTCCCCGGCTCGGTAAAGATGACCCAGCTCATCTTTCAGGATTTCCTTGAAGAGAATGAACTGTCCGAAGGTACCGTAAGCCTCACCCATGATCCCTGCCTCCTTGCCGTGTGCCGGCGACCGCTTTCAAGCTACCACCGGCACCGGGGGATGGTCAATGACGGGAGCGCTTCCGCCTGGCCACAGCCCGGTTGTGTTCCTTGAGGGTTGCAGAAAAGGTGTGCCCCCCGGAATCGTCGGCGACGAAGTACAGCAGGTTGTGACTCTCCGGATCAATCGCTGCCTTCAAAGCCGCACGCCCGGGATTGTTGATCGGGCCAGGCGGCAAACCGGGGTACCGATAGGTGTTGTAGGGATCGTCGACGTTCCAGTGAACTCTCAGCAGGCGACCGGACCACTCACCGCGACGTTTCAATGCGAAGACGACCGTCGGATCGCACTGAAGGAGCATGCCTCTCCGCAAACGGTTGACGAAGACGCCGGCAACCCGCCGTCGTTCTTCGGGAACGGAGGTCTCCGCTTCAACCAACGACGCCAAGGTGACGACGTCGAAAATCGTCATCGACGATCGATGGCCGGTGGCCTGTTCCTCTGCCCAAACCGTTCGGAACCGATCGATCATGATGCGGGCGATGGTGGGGGGAGTGATGCCGGTGGAGTAGGTGTAAGTGTCCGGAAAGAGGAAACCCTCGAGTGACGGAGCGCCCGGGGCGAGACCGGCAATCAGTCCCGGGTCGGCGATCACCGACGGCCAGTCTTCGGTTCCGGCGACGCCGGCAGCATCGAGAACTTCCTTGATTTCTTCACTGCTCATGCCTTCGATGACGGTCAGGTTGAACTGTTTGACTCGGCCCTGGAGCAACATCTCGAGAACGTCGACCGGCCGACTCGAGGCGGGGATGACGTAGGTACCCCACTGCATCTCACGGCCCCGTGCCGGACCCTCGAGGTAGAGGCGGCCGGCTGGAATTGACGGGAGGATCCCGGCGTCGGCCAGGTGATGGAGGATTGTTGTCGAGGCGGCCCCCGGCTGAATTTCGAGTGTCGTTTCCGGCGTATGGGTCGGTGTCCACAGTGCGTGATGCCACCAGAGGGCTGAGCCTCCCAGGACGAGGACGGCGGCCAGAAAAAGAACCGCCGCCCAGCGGATGGCGAGGGGGGCGGTCATTTTCCAGGCGCAGTGATTGCCGCTGCGGCCGCGAGATAGTCTTCGAGGATGATCTGAGCTGCAAGATCATCGACCGGCGCGCTGCGGGGCCGGCCGAGGTCTCGGGCTCGGGCCCTGGCAGCATGAGTTGACAGGAATTCCGGCTGAAGGGCTATGTCCGAACCACAACCGGCCAGAGCCTCAGCCAAAGCCCGGGTCCGCCGACACGCGGGGGTTTCCTCGCCGTCTTCAGATGTCGGTAGCCCCAGGACGATGACTTCGGCATCCCGCTTTTGTGCCTCGACTTTCAGCCAGGCGGCTGTCGTCTCGATGCCCTGATATGGGTAGATACCCGCGGGAATTACCAACCCGGTGCGGTCATCGCCCAAGGCCAGGCCGAACCGCCGGCCACCGGGATCCACGCCCAGGACCTTCAAGATCGGCGCCGGTCGGAAAGGCCGAGACGATGGACCATCTCGTTGAAGGTTGTGGGACTGAGCTTCAAGAGTCGCGCGGCCTTTCTTTGAACGCCGTCGCTCCTCTCGAGAGCCCGCCGGATCAGGTGCGCTTGGAAATCGGCGACGGCCTTACGGAAATCAAGGCCGCCGGGAGGAAGGGAATCGGAGATCCTCGGTCGATCGGGGTCGGACCGAACGGCCCTGGGGAGGGTCTCCGGGCCAATCTGATTGCCTTGGCTCAAGACAACGGCCCGTTCGACCGCATTTTCCAACTCTCTGACATTGCCCGGCCAGGCATAGTCGGTCAACAAATCCATGACTTCCGGCGTGAACTCCGAGACCTGTCGCTGGTTTTCTTCCGCATAGATGTGAAGGAAGTGGGTCGCCAGAGTCGGGATGTCTTCCGGGCGTTCTCTCAAGGGCGGCATCTCGATCGAAATGACGTTGAGCCGGTAGTAAAGATCCTCACGAAATCGTCCCTGATGAACCGCCTCCAATAGATCGATGTTGGTTGCGGTCACAATTCGGACATCGACCGGAAAGGACTCCACACCACCGACCCTTCGGATCTCCCGTTCCTGAATGACCCGAAGGAGTTTGGTTTGTGTCTCAGGGGTTATGGTCCCGACTTCGTCGAGAAACAGGGTGCCCTCGCTGGCGGCCTCGAACAGACCTTTTCGGGAAGCCACCGCGCCTGTGAAGGCGCCCTTGACGTGTCCGAACAGAGTGGATTCCAACAGGTCGGTCGGAATGGCTGAGGTGTGGACGGGAACGAATGGCCCCTCCCGTCGGGGGCTGAGCCGGTGAATGGCGCGGGCCGCCAATTCCTTGCCGGTCCCACTCTCGCCGGTTACCAGGATGTTGGACCGCGCCGGCGCCGCCCGACGAATCAACTCGAACACTTCTTCTATTCGACGACTGGTTCCGACAATCTCGCCGACTCCGTCCAGGCGGCTCCGGAGCAGTCGATTCTCCCGTTCAAGCTGCCGGCGTTCGGCGGCACGTCGAACCAAGTGAAGAACGACTTCGTTCTTGAAGGGCTTCGGGACGTAGTGATAGGCCCCCTCCCGCATCGCCTGAATGGCCGACTCGACGGACGAGTGTGCCGTGATGACGATGACCGGAAGGTCTGGTGCGAGGTTTGTGATCTCCGGCAACAAATCCAGACCGTTTCGGTCGGGCAGCATCAGATCGAGAAGAACGACATCGATGTCCTCTTCGGCCAATACCGTCAACCCTTGGGCTGCGGTCATCGCCGAATAGACCTCGAACCCCTCGTTGCCCAGGAGGGTGCTGAGCACATCCTGGAGAACGGGCTCATCGTCGATTACGAGGATGCTTGAGGCTGTCTGCATGTTTGCAACCTGATGGCGGCCCTCGTGCCCCCTTGAGGGAGGTCTTCGAGCCACACTTTCCCACCGATTTGAGTGATCATATCACGGGTGATGGCGAGCCCCAGTCCGGTGCCCCCCCTCTCGGTCTTGGTCGTGACGAACGCCTGGAAGACTTTGTCTCGAAGATCCGGAGGCACGCCCGGGCCGGTATCGTCGATTGTGACCAGGGCATTTTGGGTGTCTTCGGTCACGCGAATGGTGATGGCCCCTGCACGTGGGGAGGCCTCCACAGCATTGCGGACCAGATTGGTAATGGCCACGTCAATAGCGCCGGGTGATGCCCAGACCATCACCGGCTCGGGGGGCGTCTCGATCGTCAGGGTGTCCTCAGCCTCAATGGACCTGATGGCCTCGTGGGCTGCTGTGAAGACTGCCTCCCCAAGATTTAGAGGCGCTCTCTCCCCACCACCGCCTCGAAACAACTCGCGGAGGTTGGCGACGATACGAGAGACCCGGAAACTCTGGTTGACCAACTTGTCCATCAGGGTTGAGCGGGGATCGTCGGGGGGTGTCATGTCGCCGAGCATTTGGGCATAGGAGGCGATACCTGTCAGGGGTGTGTTGATCTCATGGGCCAGTCCGGCAGTCAATCGACCCAAGGCGGCGAGGCGCTCTTGCTCGAGGACGCGATCTTGGAGTTTTCGAAGTTCGGTGACGTCTTGCGCGACCACCACCCGACCGTTGAAGCTCCCGGTATCCAACTCCAGGACCGATACCGCCAGAATCAGGCGGGTGACCGGGGCGGTCAGCGTCTTGGCTTCGGCATTGACAGCGTGCAGTGGCAGTTGGGGCTGCCAGGTTTCGGGCAGCACGAGAAAGGTCTCCAGGCTGTTGCCGACCAGATCTCGCGCCAAGAGACCGAAGATCTCGGCCGCCCCACTGTTGGCCGATAGGATCCGCCCGCCCGCATCGCACACCAGGATGCCGGCCGCAGAAGATTCGATGATTCTCTGGGTGTTGGCGTGGAGGATTCGGTACTCCTCGGCCTGGCGGCGAAGTTCGTCCAGCCGCCGGGCGTTCTCGAGACCGAGAGCTGCCTGTGCGGCAAATGCCGACAGGACCCCGCCCGCCTCGGATCCCAGTGGGGCGAAGCCTCGGCGAAGGCCGATATACAACATTCCGTGCGTCGTTCCGCCGCGTTCCAGTGGAATTCTCTGGGTAAAGCCCAGGTACGAGAGTCCCTGTTCCTCCTCATGAGGGAAGGGCTGATCTTCGATATCCGACGTCAGACGCAGGGGATGATGCTCGTGCTCCTTTGGAAAAACTCGACGGAAACCGCCCGGGTCGGTTCTCAGGTACGCCGCAACAGGGTCGATATCCAACCCGCTGACCAGGGTTTCACCCAGGGTCGCCAGAAGAGCACGGGGGTCCTCCGCCGTTGCAAGGTCCCGGGTCGAATGGGTCAACAACCACCGGGGCGTCGGACGTCCGTGATGCAGCCACTGGTCGAGGAAGGGTTCTACCCGCTGTCGGACGGGTTCGAGCAGGAGGACGAGGACGATGCCGGTGGCAAAGGCCAGGAGATTTCGGATGTTGCCGAGACCGGCAGCGTAGGTCTGGAGAACGTAATTGGTCAACGAAAAAACAAAGCCCCCACTGGCGACGACCAGGGTTGCCGAGACCAGATCGCGGGAGATTGGTTCGAGATCCCAAAGCCTGTACTCGGTCAGGGCCGCCAGAAACCCCAATGGGATGGCGGCAAGAGGCAGCACCGCAATCCACGAAAACGGTTCGAAGGCGATGCCGAGCCATCCAGGTATGAAGACCAGGGAAACCAGCGGTGTCAGGCCGACGAAAAGACCCAGGCCCACCCACTCAATCTGACGCCGGTCCCGTTCCTGGTTCTGTGCCGTCCACCAGCGTCGGCCCTGAACGACGATTCCAAACACCAGGGATGTCGTGAAGAGAAAACGAAGGCCGTTGAGCACCGCCGGCCACCAGGCCTGGAGGTCGGGCACCAGGGGCGTCAGGCCCGCCCAGAGCACTGCCAGGGCTGTGACGGTATCCCAAAGGGCCATACGCCGGCGTTGATTGGGGAAGATTGCAAAGAACCGGACCAGGAGGAAGGGCATGGCCGCACCGGCGGATCGATGCAAGACGGCGAGGCCGAGCGCTGAGGCGGCCGTTCGGTGGGGAATGGCCCCAACGAGGAAGGAGGCGGATGCCAGAAGGAGGAAGGTCAAGGCCTCCCGCCGCCGCGTGGTAAAGGCCGCGATTGCCGCACAGACCAATCCGAACGCGCCGACGGCTGATCGGGCCAGGTAGACGTCCTCGATATGCGGTGGCGGCGGTCGAAAGATTGGAGTTTTGACCGTGCCTCCGGGCTGCTGGACGGTCAAAACGTGGTCGAAACCGGAGGCCAGCGAGAACAGGGGGTTGTCGTAGCTGCTCACGGAAACCCCGTCAATCGCCGTGATCAAGTCGCCCCGGATCAGGCCCGCGAGATCTCCGGTGGATCGAGCAGTAACCTCATCGACGCGAAGCCCCGATTCAATCCAGGTAACGGCGAAGTCAACCTGGTAGAAGCTCTGGACCGTCCGGATCAACGATGTGCCCGCGACCAGGACGGTACAGGTCGTGATGACGGCACACACCAGGCGATTGATCCGCATGATGCCAGTATAGATCGAGCCGAGCGGGCGAGGAGGGAACCGATAGATGCTGACCAGCTTCACTGTTCTGGTCTCAGCCCCGTTTTTCGAAGTTATTCGGTTGGGGCTTCCAGCCAGGTGGTCTGGTAGGCGTCGCCTATCGGGACCATGCACAGGAACCGGACAGGCTCCTCCCCACGGTTCTCATACCAGTGGGCGGTTCCGGCGGGAATGAAAATGCAGTCGCCGGGCTTGACGATATGAACGACACCGTCAAGTCCGAGCGTCATCTCTCCTTCGAGGATGACCTGCTCGTGCTCGATGGCATCGTGGCTGTGACAGGGAATTCGGCCGCCGGGCATCAGGGTGAATCGCCGCGTGGCAAAATTCGGCACGTGGTCCTCGGGACCGAGCAGAATCTGAATCGAAGCCCCCCGAGATCGCTCGACCTCGAGGGTCGCAGCCTCATCCATGGGGCGAATTACGGGTTGTGTGGGGGCAGTCATCGGTTCTCCGACGTCAATCATACCGCCAGACGGGTTAAGATCCAATCGTGTTGGAACGACTGCAGGTCCGGAGCCTTGGCATCATCGAGAATATCGATGTGACCTTTGGCCGGGGGTTTTCGGTCCTGACGGGTGAGACCGGCGCCGGCAAGAGCCTGCTCGTCGAGAGTCTCGAGCTGATCGGGGGGAGGCGGGCCAGTGCCGAGCTCATTCGGTCAGGGGATGAAAAGCTGGTCGTGGAGGCGTGGTTCGACCAGCCGGCCTCCGGTCGTCTTGCGGCAGAGTTCGACGACCTGGGGATCCCAACCGCCGACGAGGTCGTCATCAGGCGGGAAATCACCTTGGCGGGAAGGAGCCGGTGCTGGGTCAACGACACGGCGGTTACGGTGCGCGGGCTCCAGAGAATTGCCTCTCACTTGCTGGCAATTCACGGCCAGCATGAGCAATACGGCCTGGCCGAGGGGGACACCCAACGTCGTTTGGTCGACGCCTTCGGAGATCTCGGTGCCGAGGCCGCCGGGTTGCAGGATTTCTGGCAACGGTGGATCGAGGCTTCCTTGGAGGTCCGGCGCCTGGAAGCCGCCCGGGATCGCCGTCGCGACCGCATGGATACGATCCTCTTTCAGGAGGGGGAAATCGATGCAATGGCGCCAACGCCCGGAGAGGATGACGAGCTTCGG
>JAUWTC010000228.1 GCA_030609785.1 Holophagae bacterium | reverse complement strand
TGACATCGGTAACGAGGGGGAGCAGTGATGCGCATTGCCTCACCGGAATGGTTGTTCCTTGCGGTGGCGGCCGTGATCTTCGCCGGCGTGTGGATCATGCGTCGGCGATGGCTGCGATATCCGTTCCCCATCGTTGATCGTGCACGCACTGGCAGGGGGCGACGATTTGTATGGGCAGCGATGGCGACGACTGTCGCCGGGCTGGTGGCGGCAGCAGCCATCGTGCCCCTGGCCGTCGGTCTGGCTCGACCGCAAGAGGTCTTGTCCCGGAGCATCGAAACGGCCGAGGGCGTGGACCTGGCCGTTGTTTTGGACGTATCCGGGTCGATGGCGGCGCTTGATTTCAAGCCGACGGACCGTCTCGGGGTGGCCAAGGAGGTCATCGGAGGGTTTCTCGAGGGACGGCCTCACGACCGGATCTCCCTGGTGGTGTTTGCGGGGGCTGCCGTGACCCTGTGTCCCTTGACGCTGGATCACGAGGTGGCCGGCCGAATGCTCGAGGATGTCGAGATGGGCGTTTTGCCCGACGGGACGGCGATCGGAATGGGCCTGGGCACGGCGGTCAGCCGATTGCGATCATCGGAGGCCGAGTCGAAGGTCGTTGTTTTGGTGACCGACGGGTCCAACAACGCAGGACAACTGGACCCACTGACCGCGAGCGATCTGGCTGTCGAGGAGGGGATCGCCGTCCACACGGTTCTCGTCGGCCGGGGCGGCGAGGTGCCGCTGCCGGTCCGGGTCAGAGATCCGCGGACCGGGCGAGTGATGGAGCGAATTCAGCATGTTGTGGTCGAGACCAACCCCGAACTGCTCGCGGAAATTGCGCGTCGAACCGGAGGCAGTTCCTTCCACGCACGGGATGCCAAGGCCCTGAAAGAGGTCTTTGCCGAGATCGATGCCCTGGAAACGACTGAGTTCACCTCGACCCGGCTGGAGCGGTATCGAGAGCGGTTCGAACCGTGGGCGATGGCCGCTTTCCTGGTGTTGCTGGTGGCGGCCGGCGTGGAGAGCCTCGCGGGGAGGACTCCATGGTGATCTTCGCCCAACCCGAACGGTTGTGGTTGCTCTTTGCGGTCGCCGCCATTGTCTCTCTGGTTCTTGTGCGGCACCGCAGCCGCCTGGCGAATCAACGGACGCTGGCGTCACCGGCGGTGTGGGATCGTCTGATCGGAGGCGCACCGGCAACCGGTGTGTGGCGGATGGTGTTGTGGTGTGCCGCGGCCGCCTTGATCGTTCTGGCCCTGGCCCGACCACAATGGGGGGCCATGCCGGACGAGGTCTCCATCAGGACCAGAGACCTGGTCCTGGCTCTGGATGTGTCCGACTCCATGCAGTGTCCTGACGTAAAGCCCAACCGTTTGGGTCGTTCCCTTGAGATCATTCGCCGGGCTCTGCCGGGCCTCGGGGGCAATCGGATCGGGGTGGTGGTCTTTGCCGGTGAGGCCTATTCGCTGATCCCTTTGACGACCGACCTCGAGGCCGTGGCGTCCTTCCTGGATGGTGTCCGCCCGGGCATGGTCGGCAGGCCGGGTTCCAACCTCGAGGCAGCGGTCGAAGCGGCGGTTCGCCTGTTGCCCCCTGAAGGGGAAGGACGTGTGGTCGTCCTCTTCAGCGACGGCGAAAACCTCCAGGGCCGAGTCGATGCGGCGGCTTCGGTCCTCGAGGAGGTCGGGGCCGGGTTGCTCGGCGTCGTTGTCGGGACCGAACGAGGTGGCCCAATTCCGGCCCTCGATGCTTCGGGCGCCGTGCACTACAAGAAGAACAAGGAGGGCCAACCGGTGGTAACCCGGGCCGAAACGGCTACCTTCGAAAAGATGGCCGAGAAGGTCGGTGGTGAGGTCCTGGTGGCCGATGGCGCCCAAACCGAGAAGGAGCTGATCGCCGCCGTCGAAGGCCTGAGGACCCGTGAAGTTCAGACCGAGCAGAAACCTCGGAAGATCGAGAGGTTCCCCGTGTTCCTGATCGCGGCGGCCCTGATGGTGATCGGCAGTTTTCTGCTGTCACCCTGGCGGAGGCGGGCTGCTGCTGTCCTCGTTCTCCTTGCGCTCGGTGTCGCTCCGGCTGAGGCACAGCAGAGTCCTCCACCGGCCCCCGGCGCCCATACTCCTGCGCAGGGCGAGTCAGCCGGGCAGGCTCGGGAGTCGGAGCCGGTCGCCTGGTGGCAACGGTGGATTCCCGGCGGCAGTCGGCGGCTGGCACGGGCGGGCCTGGGCCAATGGGAGGCCGGTAACCCCGAGGGAGCGGTCGAGCGTTTCGGTGGGGCTGCCCAGCTGGACCCTGAGAACCCGGAGCGGGTCTACGATCTTGGAACGGCGCTGGCCGCCCAGGGAGCGGCGGAACCGGCGATCGCGTTGTTGGCTCAAGCGGAAGACGGCGGTGTGGCGGGATCGTCTTACAACGCCGGGACCACGGCCCTGACCGGCGAGCAGGCAGAGGTGGCCGTCGAGTTTTTGCGTCGTGCGCTGTTGGCCGACGGCGACAACCCGGAGGTCAAACGGAACTTCGAGTTGGCCCTCAAGATGCAGCAGGAACAGCAGGAGCAGGAGAACCAGGAACAAAACGAAGATCAGGAAGACGAGGAAGAGCAAGAAGAGCAAGAGCAACAGGAAGGGGATGAGGATCAACAGCAGCCGACGCCGACACCCAATCCTTCGGGCGAACAGGGCCCGCAGCCGACCCCGACCCCTGATCCCAGCGGTGGTCTCTTCGACGCGTTGGATCGGGCCGAGGCCGAAGCCCGCGAGGCCATGCAGACGCCGGTGCCCCAGAGTGGGAATGTGGAGAAGGACTGGTGAGGTATGCAGCCAGGGCCGCGGCATTCCTGGTTTGTCTGGGAGTCGGTGCAACGGCCCTGGCTGCAGAGGAGCCTTCGCTTCGGGTGAGTCTGGAGCCCCAGCGCCTCGGTGTCGAAGATCTGACTCGGCTGACCGTGCAGGTCATCGAACCGGGGAACGACCGCCCGGCGCCCGATCTCGGCCAATTGGTCAATTTCGAGGTCGTTCAGGGGCCGTCAACCGAGACACAATTCAGCTGGGTCAACGGGCGATCGACGTCAGCCTTGAGTCTCAGCTGGATTCTGCGACCCCTTGGAGTGGGTTCCGCAGTGGTTGGCCCGATCACCGTCAGGCTGGGCGCCCGCGAACTTGCGGGTGGGGCGGTGACGGCGGAGATCGTGCCTGGGTCGGTGCACCAGCAGCGACGTGCCAGACGCCCTGGGCCGTTCGGTGGGGTCGATCCCTTTGCCGAGTTCTTCGGAAATCCCCGACGCCCCGTTCGCCAAGCGAAGGTCGAAATGCGGCACATCCTGTCTCGATCGAAGGTCGCCGATGGACGGCCCCTGGTGGCGGCCGTCGTCCTGGACACGACCGGTGGAGGCGTTGACGGCTTTGAGTGGGTTGACGTACCGGAGTATCCCGGGTGGTGGGTCCAGCGGCTGGAGAACCCCGAGAGAGTCGAAGCCGAGGTTGTCGAGGTCAACGGGGAGAGCTTCAATCGTTTCATTCTGGCCCGATCTGTCCTGATACCGCTGAAGGCGGGCACTCTTCAAATACCGGCGGCCAAGGCCCGAATCGGGTTCCGGGGTCAGAGCGTTTTCTCGCCCCACACGGTCGTAGAGCGCTCGACCCGGACTGTGGACGTCGTCGTCACGCCGAGGCCGGCGGCGCCTCCCGGTTTCTCCGGCGCGGTGGGAGACCTCAGGTATTCGGCCCAGATCACCCCCGCCACCATTCCTTTTGGGGCCTCTGCAGTGGTCACGATCACCCTGGAAGGCAAGGGAAACCTGCCCCTGGTGCAGGCGCCGACCCTGTGGCCAACGTGTGAGGACTGTGAGACCTATCCGCCGGAAGAGGAAAGCGCGGTGACGATCGACTGGGCGGGTATTCACGGCTCTCGGAGCTGGCGCACGACCCTGATGCCGCGGACATCGGGCGAACTCATCCTCGATCCGGTCGAGCTGGCGGTGTTCAACCCCGCCTCCGGTGCTTATGAACGCCACAGCCTCGGTCCCCTGACCCTGGTGGTCGAGGCACCCATTCCCACCCCGGCTCCGGTCAAGCATGTTCCGGCTGCAGGGGTTGCCGATGGGCAGGACGAAGGTCCGGCGGATCAACCGGAATTCGAGTCGGGCCGAGGTCAACCGTCTGATGTGCCGATCTGGGTCGTCATCGGGAGTGCTCTGCTGGTTGGTGTCTTCGGTGGAGGACTCCTGGCCTGGCTGGTCACCCGGCGACGTGGCGGAGTGATCCCGGCCCGGAAGGCCGGACAGACGCCGGCCGAGAGGGCGCGCGACTTGCAGTTGGCGATGGAACAGTGGTGGGTCGGGTTGCCTGAGGACCAGAAATTCGGCGCCAGAGAGGCCGAGATGAAGGCGGTTCGCAAGGCTCTCGAGGCCGTTCGCTTTGCCCCTGGGCGAGCAGATCACAGTGAAACCGCCCGTGACCTCGAGAAGCGATTGCGTGCTCTGGTGAGATAAGCTATGAGCCGGAAAGCTCGGACGCTGGAAAGCTGGGACGCGAGGACGGTGGGATGCTGGGAATGTAGGGGCGGACATGGGGGTCCGCCCCTACGATTGAATCCAGCCGTGGGGAACCCGGTCCTGTTCCGTGTCCCAGCTTCCCAGCCTAGCGCCCCAGCCTTTTTTCTGCACGGACCGAGTACACTGGATTTGATGAATCTACCGCCGGATGTCAAGACGCTCGTTCAAAAGGCCCTGGAACCGCACCTCGAGCGCCAGCGTTACACGGCTTTGACCATTCCTCGCCTGGATCTGGGGCCCTTTCTGGTCGAGATTCTGAGCAAAGCCAACGACTTTGTGCCATCGGAGGCCGGTTCTTTCTTGATGGACCGCCCGGGAGACCGGGTCGTCGGCGGCGACGGACCGGACCTTTATTTTCTGGCGGCCTTCGGTCCGTCGGCCGAGACCGTGCTGGGGCGTACGCTCCATTCGAGTGACGGGGTCGTCGGCCGGGTCTATCGGACCGGAGAGCCCTATTTGATGGTTAATCCTCCGGCAGACCGGCACTTCTGTGACCGATTCGACGCGGCCTCGGATTTCACGACAACCGGTGTCGTTGCCGTTCCGATCAGGATTGAGCAAACGGTCTGTGGGGTGCTCGAATTGGTCAATCGGAAGAGTGGGACCTACACCTCGCAGGACATCGGTATCCTGGAGGTCTTCGGGGCCTACACCTCCGTTTTTCTCGAGAATCTTCTGGATGCGCGTAGAGCAGGTGAAATGGCCCGAAGGGACGACCTCAGCGGCCTGTACAACGATCGGTTCTTCCAT
>JAUWTC010000036.1 GCA_030609785.1 Holophagae bacterium | reverse complement strand
TCGCCGGCCAGACCGCGCCCCCGGGACGCCGTATGGGCCACGCCGGTGCGATCATCTCCGGCGGCAAGGGCACCGCAGCCGACAAGATGAAGGCCCTTGAGAAGGCCGGCATCGCCGTCGTCCCGACCCCAGCCGACATCGGCATCACCATGAAGAATCTCTTGGATGCTCTGCCTCTGGCCGGAATGTAGCTTCAACAAAATAGAGAACAATACGCCCGGCGGTGACGCCGGGCGTATTTTTGACTCGCTTTTCCCGAGCACACTCTACCCCAGTGTCAATTGCTTCGGTACGCTGTCTCCAGATCTTTTCTCCTGGCCAGCTCACTGGTATACCGTTTTCCCAGAGTCTCCCGATTGGTGAGCACCCAGTCTGTGAGGTGGGTGGACCCGAGGGGTTTTGAGTCCACGTGAAGCAGGCCGGCTGAGAGGCCGCGGACCTCGTCCATGGTGATCATCACGTCGCCATATATCCTGCCGATCAGCAAACCCGCAAACCAACCGAGCCAACCGGGCACACCCACCACCGGTCTGTTGACACCGATGGTCTTTCCAACCACCTTTACCAACTCTCGATACGTAAACGTCTCCGGCCCGATGGCGTCAACCACTACATTCTTCCTGTCCTTTCCGAAGGCAACGGCGGCAGCGGCCAAGTCATCGACGTGAATGGGGCATAGGCGATACTGACCGTCACCGAACACACCGAAGACCGGAAGCCGTCGCAAGACCCAGGCGATGTTGTTGATCAGGATGTCCTCTCTGCCGAACAAGACAGCCGGCCTGAGGATGGCGAATGAAAGGCCGCTCTCTTGCAACGCGAGTTCCACTTGGGCCTTCCCTCTAAAATAGGACAAAGACGAATCCAAAGATGGATTGGTGATACTGACATGAACCACCCTCTGAACCCCAGCCTTCCTGGCGGCATCAAACAGAACCTCGCTATTGGCCACAGCTCCAGCGTGATCGAAGTCTTTGTGGTTGAACCTTACCCAGTAGGTGTTATAGAGAACGGACACGCATTCGAGAGCCTCGGCCAGTCTGGCGGGGTGCTCAAAGTCGTACGGGATAGCCTTCACCTTCTCTGACAACCTTGATTGGCGATCAATTGACCCTGTCAACGTAATCACCTCGTGGCCTTCATCAAGCAACCGTGATGCGATGTACTTCCCGGAGTACCCAAATGCTCCTGTAACTGCGTGGATGTTTCTCATTGACCCTCCAGCGGTTCCGTTCTTTTCTGAATTTCAGTTTATATTGAAAATTTTGAAAAGCAATTTATTTTTCAGAAATTCGTGAAAATCGATCCTCCGCATCGTACACTCGTCGTTGATGGAAAAATTGGAGTTTTTCAAAGACGAGTTCATTGCCGAATGGGGCGCCCTCGGCCCGGCATGGGGCATGACTCGAACAGTGGCACGCATTCACGCACTTTTAATGATCAGCGACAAACCTCTGACTACCGATGAAATCATGGATTCGCTGTCGATCAGCCGCGGGGGCGCTCACGGAGCCCTCAAAGAACTGGTCACCATGGGTATCACCAAAGGCACGATTCCAAAGGGCGAACGCAAGGAGAGTTACGTCGGGGAAAAGGACCCCTGGAAGGTTTTCTGCTCCATCATGCGGGAACGCAAGCGAAGAGAAGTTGAGCCGGTTCTCGCCATCCTTAATCGTTGCCTAGCTGCCTCCGGTGAGTTTCACGGAGACGATGCCCGGTCGTTCATCGATCAATTGGTCCATCTCAAGGAGTTTGTTGATGCCGGAGACCGCGTTATGGAGAAGATCGGAACCTCTGAACGCGGTACTATTCTCAAATGGATGATGGCCTTGGTGAAATCGAAGAGAAGTCCTCGATAAGTCCGGCAATCACGCGATTCGTATTCGGTTTAACCGCCCTCAGGGCATTCTATCCGGACACTGCCCCGGCTCAGTCGATTCTCAGCGCTGGCCAACTCTCTCAAGTGTTCGAAGCTCTCAACTCCAATCCAAGAACGGCGCACAGTGGTTTTCCGGGTAATGACGACGCGACCCGCCTCGTCGACCTCGACGGTCTGGTCAATCGACCCGATGGAGTTGCCGATGCTGGCGGGTTCCGCCGTTGGCGGACACCAACCTTCGGGCAGGACGAGGTTCCACTGGGTCAGGTTGATACCGGGCAGGACGACCATCGGTTCGTCACGATCGTCGAGTTCCCTGCTCTCCGGAAGGGTGTCGAGATAGGAAAACCTCAGGCGGCGGCTCCGACCACTGCGAACGAATCGATCGTCGGAGATGACCGCTTCGATGACAAAGGCCGGAACCGGACCCTCGATCTCACGCCATGTGACGTTCCCCAGAGTCATGCCCGGAAGCACATGATGGAAATACTTTCGCGTGGTTTCCTCGATGCGTTCAGGGGCCTCACTGTCTTGATCACGCAGCCATCCCACCGCCCGAAAGCCGGTCATGTATACCTGGGCGGCACCGCTGAAGGCGCCCTCTTCGTCAATGCCCCCTTGGACCCGCATCATTCGACCCTCTTCGGAAAAACGAACCGGAAGCTTCAGCAGTCGCCCGTTTTCGGCGTCCGTGACCAGGGCCCACTGCCCCTGGATATATGGACTGAGCCATTCGGCGACCCCCCGATCAAAGGTCGGATCGAGGAACAAGAGGCCGTCAATCACCGGGTCGCTCGGCAAGGTCTCAAACCCTTCGGTCTCGACCGCCAAAATGCAATGATTAAACCCGAGAGTGGAGGGGAACATGGGGTCGAGCATGGCGGACCGCCCATTGTGAATCAGCACCAGATGCGCCTTGAGACCAATGGCCTCCAGGAGGGTTTTCAGGAATTCGGATTTGTCTTTGCAGTCACCCCAGCCCCGATCCAGCACCTCATCAGCGGGGGTCGGAATCCATCCGCCAACCCCAATCTCGACCGCTTCGTACCGAACCTTGAGCCGGGCGTAGTCCGCCAGCGCGAGTACCTTCTCCCGAGTAGCATCGAGGTCCGCGGTCTCGCCCTCCACCAACTGCCGAATTCGATCCGTCCCTCGACTGACATCCTCGGTCAATTCCGCATACCGCTCCGCAACCCCGGCCCAATCGGCCGACTGCCCCCAGGCCCACACCAGGGCAGGACCGACCGAAAGTGTGTCACCCGCACCATCCCGAGGCTTTTTCCTCGGGAGATCTCGACCCCAGCAGTGAACGCCACTTTCGGTTTCTTTGATCTCGACCAACCCGTCGCCACGACGCAGCTGCCACCGAAACCTCTGCCCTCCTCCGGAAATCCTGATGCTGAGGTTCTTCTGGGGGGTATCAAGTAGGATCGGTTCCCAGTCGGCCAGGAACAGCGGTTCGTGCATTCGAACGAAGTCGATGAAGATCCGATCGCCGAGTGACAACGTCGGCAGGTCGGCAACCATCGCGGTCGTCGACGAATGAAGGCCAAAACCGACCGAGGTCTCTTCTCGGAGGTCCCTCTTCTTGACTGAATCGACCGTATCACCATCGGCACCGACAACCTTGATCGAGGCTGACAACAGCTCGATATGATCATCGATGAAAATCGAATACTCACTCCAGGCGAGGAGATCCCCCGACTCTTCAATCTCGACCTGAATTTGAGCGTGCTCCCGCATCCCGGAGTCCGAGAGTTGGTATTCGATGCTGCGCTCGGCGATGGTCGCCGCATTGGCTCCCAGGGCAGAAAAAAGCGCACAAACAACCAGGAGCGAACGCTTCATTATTCGGCAACCACGATCAATTCCTCGGCATCGTTTTCAAGGGCCGCAATATACAAATCCCTCAGGTTCCCGTAGGGGCCGCTTCCGATGAACTCCATCTTGGAAATCGTCAATTCCCTCGTCAATGAGACCCTTCGCTCCGCCTCGTTGATCTCCATCGAAGTGGCCAGGGCCCCGGCATCGTTCGAAAACTTCCCCAGGGCGGGTTCCCCATCCAGTACCCACCCTTCCGGCCAACTGAGGTTCAAAACCACGCGATCGACATCGGCAAAACTGAGTTGTAACGGAGTCCAGCGCTGGTTGGGGGCCAGAGTATAGGGATTGGAACCCACACTGAGGGGCTCCGCCGGAAAGAGGACCACCTCGTCCGCAATGACATCGTCGTCCCGCTGGCTCATCTTCCAACTCACCGTTACCAGCTGGTTCTCAATGGACTCGGTCACGACGACCTCGGTGATATCGAAGTTCTCGTACGAATCCTCGACCCACTCCGTCCAGGCCTCGTTGATTGCAGCTTCAGAGTCTTTCCATTCAAGCCTCAACCACGCATGATTGCCCGTCAGGTTCAGTCGGCCCGCTCCGGTCACCCGTCCATCTCCATCGATCCCCAGATCGAGAACCGCCTCACGAGTCGAACCCTCCGCCGGCAGGTGAGGGGTCACACTCCACTCCTGTTTCTTCTTTTCAACTATCAGGCAAGGCACTCCCTGCATCGAGGGCTTGAGCTTCCCAAAGGACAGGGTTCGATCGGTCGGATCGAGCCACACCTGCTTTCCGTTCACATGGGCAACCACAATGACCCGGGAGAACTGCTCCGGGTTCGGGATGTTCTGCTCGACCCTGCTGCGATTCTTGGGATTGACCCAGACCAGTTCACTATCGATGTGCACCGCCTTGAGCATGACGTGGAGCAGCAGGGCCTTCTCGGTCAGATCGCCCTTCCGGTCCTTGACAACATCGTCCGCGGACGTTTCTCCAACCCAGACATTTCCGAAGGGCTCGGTATCGATCTCGTCACGAACCCATCGAAAAACCTTTGGTGCGACCTCGGAAGCGGTCCCTGATGCCACCGCCTTGGCCTGCTTCTTGGCCGATCCGGTGTCCCCGAAGAAATGACCATAACCCCAATCCCGATATCCCCAGACGACGTCAACCGTATTCTTCCAGGTATCGAACAACGAGATTTTCATGCCGTCACTCCCCCGTCTAGAGGTCGGCAACAACATGGCGCGATAGGCCAGATCACGGAAGGGGAAACGTGAGGGCTCATCTGGAACCGGAGGAAGGTTCATGGCCGAGTAGGTCAGCCGACCTCCACTGACCGTCTCCCGAAACTCCTCTTTGAACTCCACGTTGGGCAGGGTCTTATAAACCAGGGGTGCAAAAGCGATATTGTGGGGAATCTCAAAGGCGACGGTACTGACCAGCGTCGGAATTTCCGCCTGGAAATACCACATTCTGGGAAAGAAGATCGAGTCAAAATAGGTTCGATAGCGGTACTCGACGATCGCCCCTTCGACAACTTCGGGCAAGGCACACGACACGACGGAGGAACCGTAATAGTCCGAGTACTCCTTCTTGAAGGTTGCGTCCTTGGGAAGTACGACGATCTTCCCTCCGGGGAGGTGGGTTCGCCCCTCCAGGTTTTTGACCCTCATGTAGTCCGACGACGAAATGGAGATCGAACCGTAGTCAACACCTTCTTGAGTCAAGATCTTGATCCGGGTGTAGACTTCGAGAAAGGACGACCGGCTGTCTTCGGAGAGAAAAACCCTGCCCTCCCTGAAAAGCACCACAGCTGCTGAGTTGGGAGAGCCCGGCACCTCGACCAGTTTCCGATCCGACTCGGGGATGTCGGGCCACGAGGCCGCTGACCCTAGAGTACTCACCAGCAGAACAAGAACACACAACCCAACAAGCCTATTCAACATGAGAACCTCCAATTGATCAGTTCTTTCTCGAAAACAAAGACGAAGCTGAGCTTCTTTCCTTTTTGTACCACAGTTTGTCCTGAAATCCGATGGACCACCAGGCATATCGGCGTTCAAGCCAGGAAAGACCCGGTCCGAACACAAAAATGAGGTGG
The DNA here is from genome assembly GCA_030609785.1 of Holophagae bacterium. GTDB lineage: Bacteria > Acidobacteriota > Thermoanaerobaculia > Thermoanaerobaculales > Sulfomarinibacteraceae > DAOWGJ01. The sequence continues at coordinate 5,511 of JAUWTC010000036.1, read as the reverse complement.
CCCTCAGTCGACCTCGAGCGGCGGCCTATTCGCGACCTGGATCGGAAAGCCGAAGAAATTGAAGGTTCGTTTGATCAGGGCGGCTCGATCCTCCGGCTGATTGATGGTCTCGAACGGGAAGGCCATGTAAACGAGCTGAGCCTCCGGATCACCGGAGCCGTAGGTCCCGGCAAAGGACACCGCAGCGACACGGAGATTGTCGTACCACAGGGCGACTTGGCCGCCACCTGCAGGCAACACGTAGTCGGGATAATCCTCCACATAGGTGTCCTCGGAATCGAGAGTACCGTAGATGAAATCAAGCCCCTCAAACGGCGTTTGATCAGCACCAAGGACCCTGTTGGACCCGGAATGGTCACCGACGTAGGTGGCCTTGAGGAGATGCTGGACTCGCTCCAACTCGGTGGAGGTGGTGGCATTGAAGTCGTAGCCGATTTCCGAGCCGGAGACGAAAAGCTTGCCTCCCTGCCGGAGATACTCGAGCAGCCTGAGCTGGTCAGCCGCGGCAAGGCTTTCATCCGAGCGACTGTCATCACCACAGAAATAGAAGACGGCATCGTAGTCTCCCAGGGTGATTTCTCCGGTCTGCACCGCAGTTTCGGTGCACGAGTCGAAGCTGAACCGGTGCGCTGCAATCGCCTCGCCGTGACTCCGCACGAAGGCGTGTGAGAGATCCGACCAACTGGCCTGCCGATCGAAATTGTCCACGATCAAGATCTTGGGACCCGAGCCGTAACCGGCGCCGTAGGTGTCCGTCGGTGGGCTGAGAAAGTTCTCGAAATCGCCTTCTACACTCTCGATCCCATTGATGTCGACGGCTACCAGGCGAACAAAGAGCGTCGAAGCGGAGCCTTCGACACTGATCGTATGGCTCGAGCTTGCCGGCCCCAGCGTCGTTTCATCGACCAGGGGATCGTCCCAGGTCCTTCCATCCGAGCTGACGAATAGACGGTATCCGAGGATGTCACCTTCCAGACTGGGATACCAGCACACCTCCACCTCCCGTGGCAGAAAATCGGTCCCCCGAGCCCATTTCAACGTTGGTGCCATCGGTGGATCAAGAGGGTCGACCCGCTCGAGGCGGAAGGCATCCAGCACCAGTCTGGTCTCCAAGTCCGGCAAACCACTGACCTCTACAAAGGCCTCGGTCTGGGCCCCGCTGTCAAAATGAACCGGTGTTGGACTGAGCAAACCCCATCGCCCGTCGAAGACCCCGTTGTACTCCGCCAGATGCGGGTGTTCCAAACCGGTCGCGTTGACGAATCTGAAGTGTGCACTCTCACCCAGGAATTGCCCATTGACGGCCATCAAGACCCGGTAGTCTCCCTCAGCCTCGACGGCAGGGAAAAGACGAGCGCTGTGGCTGCAGTCATCGTCCACGGTAAACAGGCGGCGACCGTCAACAAGGTCTTCCAGGTCGACGTCATCGCCGTCACTCGACCAGTCGCCGTTGAGTTCCAACTCAGCATTTCTCATGCTGCCCTCGGTCTCGACCTCGAGATAGAGTGCCTCGACCTCGATCGTAAAGCTGTAGGAGTAGTCCATCCAATTCGGAAAACCGGCCAGGTCCGCCGCCTCGATTTCGACGATGACGGTCCGTGAACTCGGGAAGGGAACGACGGGCTGGTAGCTCACGGATAACTCTTCCTGGGATCCCGTGATGTTCGGTGTCACCCAATCACCATTGACCCGGACTGTGATCGAGTTGACATCGACGCCCTCTTCGTCATCCCTGAGAAGAAAAGCGATGAAACTGTCGGGAGACACCTCCAGCGAAAACGGCTGCGGTTCGGGATTCGCCACGTAGGGCCCGCCGAACTCCAACGCCTTGCGAATGCCGTTGCGCATTTCCCCAAGCTCGGAATAGAGATTGTCTCCGGGGCAGGAGGTCGACGTGTAGTCCCGATGGCCCAAAAGCATGTCCGGATTGACTTCATAGTGAAAGGCCAGCCAACTCCACATCATGACCAGACCGTCCAGCGAGGCCGGCGACGGAATCTCACCCGCCACGTCAAAATTGCCGAACAGGCTGATGCCGACATTTCCGGTGTTGTGACCGCCGGTGTGTGTGCCCCGAAAGTCCGGCGGTACGCCTTCGTAGATTCGCCCGGCATCATCCACGCAGAAGTGGTAGCCGATATCCTGCCATCCTCTCCCATTCTGGTGAAAATCCTGAATGAACCGCATCTCGGCCAGTCCGTCTTCCAACGTCTGGATCCGCCGGCCGGCAGTGTGGTGTTGGGTCAATCGGTACGGATCGTGCGGCACATAGGTTCCGATGGGAGGTTGGGCGCCCCACTCCTGCCGGCTGATGATCTGCGGCATCTCGATCGTCCCTTCAGTCTTCGTCATCGGCGGTCCCGGTCGATCGCCGGCCCCTTCTTCCTCGGCGTACTCTCTGCCTCCATCATCGACCTCGACCGCGTAGATTTCGAAAATTCCCGGTGTCGTGATTCCCCCATTGACGAACCGCAACTGCATTCTTGAAGCCGGCCTCTCGCCGAGATCCAATCTCCCCCAGAAACGACCGTTTTCGAAGATCCTGAGCCTCATTTCAGTCCAATCGCTCCACCCCCCTTCCGCTGATTCGGTCCTGACTTGGAGAATCAACGATGGGTCGGGGACCATGCCGTTGAGCAGGATGCGATTGAAGGGCTGTCGGCTCACCTCGCTGACCGACGTCCGCCCGATCACCGCTCCGACCTGTTTGAGCAGGAGCGTTTCGGTGATCTCCATGCGAATCTTGACTCGATGATCAAAATGAACCATCTCGCCGGTTTCTTGAGCAAACGCGCCGTCCAGAAACGCTCCCATCAAAATCACGACCCAAAGAAATGTTCGACGCATTCTTCACCATCCGCTGAGGACTGTTGAATGATAGCAAGGGAGGGGCGCTGGGGGTGTGGCGATCCGCGGACGCGGTTTATAGACGCCGTCGCGGTCTCGGTCGCGGACGCGGATTCGGTCGCGGTCGCTGACGCGGACCCGGTCGCGGTCTCCGCCGCGGTTTACAGACGCGGTTCGCCGCCGCGGTCCCGGTCGCGGTTTGCGAACGCTGACGCTGACGCGGTTTGCGGATCCGGTCGCGGATGCGGTCGCGGATGCGGTTTGCGGACCCCCGGCTCCTGATCTTCAACCCCGGCCTTCGGGTCCGCTTCACGGCCCCGCTCGGCGCATTTTCCTCAAGGGCGACATTTCAGAGGTCGGGAGTGCATAGCCCTTGAGGAAAATGACCTCGGCGGCCTACGGCGTCGGCCGGGACTCGATCGCTGAGGCGCTCCCCGAGGGTTGCCCGGTATCGACTTTCTTCGCAACGGCACCGACTTCGGGAGGTCTGCCCGGTGAAGAAAGTCGCACCCGGCACGCCCCGTCGGAGAAGGGCGCTCTTGAGATTGGGCGTCGGCGGTACCGGCCCTGCTAACATTGTCTTGAGCAGAAATTGACGTGTTTGAAAAATCGATTATTTCTTCGGTCCAAAAAATATTCAACATCAGTGCCAGGTCCGGCCTTCCCGGCCTTTTTGGGAACGGTTCATCCAGAATCTGGCAAAGGTACCTGCGCAGTCCACAGCGACAGCAATCCGCGGCAGTGGACCACAACTGTTTTCAGCGCCATGTGGCCGGGGCAACGTCGCCATTTCTGCGGGGCCGATCCAGTTTCAGCGTCCACCCATCTTCTCACCCAACAACAACCCCACTCCAAACAAACCACAGCTCCCGACGAGGGGTCACGTCGAGGTTCAGGGCCTCCTGGAAGGCACGGGCATAGGTCTCCAACTGCGGCTGGTAGACGGCCGCACGATCTTGAATTTCGGCGTCATCCGCCAGATGGTCGGTCTTGTAGTCCGCAACGACGATCTCGCCGGTGTCCCGATCCCGGTAGACCAGGTCGATCACGCCGGTGACGGCGCCGACGGCGCCCCCGGCGTCGGGCACAATGACGAACGGGAGTTCCCGAGCCAGGATCGACCCGTCGAGGGCCAGAAACCGCTGCCACAAAGGGCCCTCGCGGAAGTGCTCGACCAGGGCCTCCGTGCGGCTTCTCGCGGTCACCTTGAGGTCCTCATGGGGAAGAGCTCTGTCCAACCAACCCAAAGCCTCGTCCAGCCTCATGCCCAACTCGTTCGTCGGGTCCTTCGTCTCGTGGTCGAAACGCTCCAGCAGACCGTGCATCGCCGTCCCGACCGCCATGGCCACGCGCTGTCCGGCCCCGCCCTCAAGGGGAGTCTTCACCTCGTCCTCCGCCCCCTCGAGCCGCTCAGCCATGGCTTCCCGGAAAAGCCGGTGTGCCTCCTCCGAGGCCGTGCCCAGCCAGGGTCGGGCCTGGTGCTCCCGTGCCTGCTCCATCCAGCGGTCCAATTGGTCAGCGTCGTTCTCGATCCGGGCAGGATCGATGGCCGTCCGCTCATTCATCTGAGCTTCGATCATCGGTGTTTCGGCATTCCACCGGGGATGGTCCAGCCAGACCCACCGCGCCTGGTTCCGGTCCTCTCGGGGACCCGGCGTCTCGTCCGGCCACAGGTCTTCGGTCTTGGGCCACCCGCCGGTCCTGTTCTTCAGCAAGGCCGACATGGACCCGTTCGACAACCAGTTTCCGACGGTCACCAACCGCTTCTTCGCACGGGTCAGGGCGACGTAGAGCAGCCGGATCTTCTCCGCCTCCTCCACCCGGCTCCGTCGTGCCTCAACTTTGAGGTAACCCGGCGAGCGTCGCCCCTGCAGCGTCATCTCCCAGAACGTTCCGACCCTTTGGACGGCCGTTGGGGCCCCGCGGCCGCCGGATCCTTCTCCCGCATGAGTCTGGACCAGCCAGACGTGATCGAAGCCCAGCCCCTTGGCGCCATGGATCGTCAAGACCCTGACGCCTTTGGCATCGCTTCGCGGCCGGCCGCTGGTCTCGTCCGGCTTCTCCCTCTCCGCGCGCCTCAAATGGCGCAACACTGTGTCGGCCGTCTTGCCCTCGGCCAAAACCTCCTCGAGTTCACGGAAAAACCGATCGATATTGGCCAGCCGATAGGCGCCGGGAAACCGGCTCGCCGCCAGGGGCTCCGGCACCATCAGCAGGCGCAGTTTCTCCAGAAAGACATCCGGCGGATCAGCCTCGAAGGACCGTCGCGTGATCGAAAGCTTCTTCAAAAAAGTCTGCAGGGCCTCCGGCCACCCCGCCAAAGTCTCGAGAGAGACCCCTCCCAGGTCCAGCGCCTCGACCTCGCAGCTCGCCGCCTCGACGATCGGTCGAAGGCCGTCCGAATCATCCTCGATCCCGAGCCTCAGGCTCTGACCCGGCAGCCCCGCATTCCACAAGGGCCGAAGGGCCGCATCCGGCACGCCGACCATCGGTGACCGCATGACGGCGACCAGGGCCACGAAGTCAAGGGGGTCCAGGATCAGGCGTACGAGAGCCATCATTTCGGTGACCTCCCTCGTGCGGTAGTAATTCGGATCCTTGCCGACGACGTACGGGACGCCGTGTCGCCTGAGAGCCTCCAGATAGGCCGCCTGGTGGCCGCGC